>DASQUN010000595.1:0-8817 GCA_035641275.1 Candidatus Udaeobacter sp.
CCCCCGCCGATGTCCTTGAGCAACCGGTCGTCGTTAGTCCATTCGGTAACCGTCAACGCGGCCAGTCCTTCGAGCCAGCTTTTGGCGTGAGTCAGCCAGGCCCAGGCATAAAGCGTGGCGGTGGTAGTCGGGATCGGCTTGGTACCGAGCACGTCCTGAGCCGTCAGGCCAAGCTTTTCCGCTTGGCGAATGATCAGGTGCAGGTGGCCATAATCCGAATACTGGTCCTTGATCACCTCTCCGTATTCATGCTGCAGGATGGCCTGCTTGACCGCCATCACCGGGCAGTTGGCCGACACGTGGGCCCAGCAATCGCGCCGGTGGCGAATGTACAGTCCCAGTTGCGTGATCATAAGTTGCGCTCGGGGTTTGGTCATTTTGACCGAGAAGTAATGCTCCAGCTCCGGCGAGGCCATATGAGCGCGCACCATCTCGCCGATCATCTTGCGCCATTCTGTCACTTGCATCGTCGTTTCTGTCCCCCTTTCCCCGGTGACCCTATCACAAGAAAACGCTGCACCACAAAGAGATCGACGCATCGGAACAGTTTCGGTCCACTGCGACCGCTTGGGCGACTTTGTCAAAGGCCGAGATTGGGAATGGCTAGAGCGACTTGCGTGGAAAGCCGCCCTAATGCGATCTAACGAATCGCTGTCCGGCGCTTCCGAATCGAACAGGGCGGAGCTAAATTGGTGGAGGCGGGGGGAATCGAACCCCCGTCCGAAGGTTTTCCGTCAAATATGACTACATGCTTAGCCGATGCTTTAATCTCACTCCTTGAGCCCCCAGCGGCAGGGTCTCTTAGAGCCAGCCGGTTTGGCTCTCAGCCTCATCCCCTCCGGCAGGAGAATCAGCCCATCCCACTAAATGACGTCTTATCCGACCCCGTGGGAGAAAGCCGGTAAGACGCTAACTGCGATTAGGCAGCTAGGGCGTATTCGAAATTGTCTGCGTTTAAATTTGCAGATCTGTTTGTTTAACGGGATAACAGAACCCCGGCATGCCACTTTGACTTCCCACCCCCGTCGAACCCACATCGCCCCCGCACAAACAATATACCGTTTCCGGTTTCGAGTTTCTAGCCGGCCTATTGCTCCGAAGGCTGTGGGGCCGAGTCTTCGGGCCGCGGCCGACAAATTTGAGAGCAGCCATTTCGCCTGACGGCATGCCGATTTTTTCTTGTCAGAAACTCGCTAATTCGCTTACAATGGCGCGAAATCCCGATGGGATAGGTTCCACGATGTCCACCGACCTGCCTTCCTCACAAACGAACCGGGTAAGACCCGGTATCGGTGCTTAAAGAAGTAAAGAAACTGCTAATGCTTGCTGGCTTGGAGACTGATCACGTGGGTCGCCATCCTAAGCATTACGTGGGAAGGCGCCACGGGTGTCGTGCGTGGTCTCCTTTGTTGGCGAGTCAAGCGCCTGGCTATTGTCCAAGTTTTTCTCAGTAAATGACGCCGCAAAATAACAAAGAGGGGCGAACCTTCCTGCTTCTCAGGTACGTCCTGATCACTGCAGCCGCCTATCTATTTCTCTTTCACGGCGGCACGACTGCGTCCGTCCTTTCAGTCACTTTGATTGGCACGGCACTCCTATCCAACGTGTTTCTCTCCCAGCTTTCAGAAGGCCTCCTGCTCCGTCCGGTTACGCTGGGGCTGATCATATGTTCCGATATTGGGTGGATAGCGCTGGGACTTTGGTACGAAGGTATCTTTGGCAGCGACACTTTTTTTCTCTTCTTTTTCATCCTATTCCTGGGGCCGTAGGACAAAACCTCATCCTCATCATTAGCGCCAGCGTCATACTCAGCGCGATCGACCTGATTTTTTTTGTCGCTCCCGCCGAAGACAGAACGACGATCTGGACGTCGCCTTCCTTGATCCGTATTCCATTCATGTTTATTGCCGCGCTGTTTTACGGCCATCTGGCCGAGCGGGTGAGACAGGTGAAGAGGATCGGAGAGGAACGCCTTCGGGCGTTGCGGGAAATTGAGATGGCTATTACTTCTTCTCTGGATCTACATGCGGTTTTGGACGTACTCCTGGAAAATATCGATCTCTTTCTGCCCTATGCGGTCACCACCGTCACACTCGTGAACAGAAAAAGCGGTGAATTGGAGCCTGTCGCCTGTCGGAACCTTGACAAAGACGAGTGGAAGGCAGTGGTCGCCAGACGCATCCGTCTGGATAAGGCGACTCCTGAGAACACCACGCCTGTGATCGTCCTCAATGCTCAAACAGACCCGCGATCGCAGCAATCTGACTTTTTGCGCAAGCACAGTTTGGTCTCTTATCTACGAGTTCCTTTGATTGCGAAGAATGAAATCCTAGGGTTCCTTACCTTCTTTACCAAAGAAGAGCACGCCTTTAGTAGTGAAGAGGTGGAGTTTCTGACCACGCTTGCACGCCAAGCAGCTATAGCGATCCACAATTCCCAACTCTACGAGGAGATGAAGAGCTCGAATAAAATCAAGGATGAATTTCTTAGCGTCATGTCGCACGAGCTCAGGACGCCGATCAACGTTGTCATGGGTTATACCCGATTACTCAAAGAAGGAGCGTTGGGAGAGACCAATGCCCAACAAGCAGAGGCGATAAGTACGATAGAGGCACGTTCGAAAGATCTGTTAGACATCATCAACAGCCTTCTGTACGCAACTTCGCTTGAAGCCCAGGCAGCCAAACTGGAACCCGGCCAAGTTAGCATGAAAGATCTTCTCGGCGAACTAAAAACAGACTACGAAACTCAAGCGGGGAAAGACACTAGGCTTATCTGGGACGAGCCCGGAGACCTGCCCGAGATTGAAACTGACGGTCCGAAGCTTAAACAGGTTCTGCAAAACATAATCAATAACGCCATCAAGTTTACCGACAGGGGTATCGTTACGATATCCGCGCGGTACTTTCCAGGCGCCAAGAAGATCGAGTTTATCGTGGCCGACACCGGCATCGGCGTCTCGCAGAAGGACATGCCTTACATCTTCGACCGATTTTATCAAGTTGACGGCACACAGACACGGTCGTTTGAAGGCGTCGGACTCGGGTTGTACATTGTCAAGGAGTTCACTGCGTTGCTAGGCGGAAAGGTTGCTGTCGAAAGCCAGCCGGATAAGGGCTCAACTTTCAGGATCACGATACCCTCTGAAATGACCAGCTCAAGGGCGTGACTCTAAAGGCTGAAGAGCAGAAAAGAAAGCCGCTAAATAACTCCTTTCTGATTCAGATTCAGAAGAAATAAAGAGCCGATTTGTGTCCCAGATAAGAGAACATATCACCAGCTGTTCAGAGCCGCTGCCCTATCGTTGGCTCGTTCCTGCCCGCTCTATGTCACGACCGCGCTATAAGCGCTCTGGAATCTGCGCCAACGTCGACTCATGCAGCTGATCCGACTCAACCCCATAGAATCGCTGAAAGTCTCATGATGATTGGGCATTTATGGGGTCAATCCAATTGCGATCTCGATCCATAAAATGGATTCGAGATGTACGCGCTGAATGCGCCCCTCGAAAATAAGGATCCCTCCACATTGCGCCGGGTTCGCTCGTTATCTGCATGACGGTTCCTCCTTTTCCCTTTCAGCTGGTTGTAGGATCTGTTGAAGCAATCTATCTTTTAGACACCAGCAGGCGCGGTTCGTGAAATCTTGGCGCGCGCCTGTTTAATTGCAGCGACGCACGGTACGAAGTCCGAGGGCGCTCAGAGTATCGGCCCTTTTTTCAAACAAGAATACGCGAACTTTTCACATTCGCCCGCCTGCGGGGTTTCAGAGATGTATGGCGCACAAGAAGCTACACGTACCGCTGCCCTTCGAAGAGATAATGCGGCGCCACGAACGGGAGATTATGCGCTATCTGCTGCGCGTATCGGGCGATCGGGAGGATGCGGCGGACTTGTTCCAGGAGACGTGGTTGCGCGCCTACCGTGCTTATCCCCGACTCCAGCCCGAAAGCGACGTTAGGCCGTGGTTGTATGCGATCGCCATCAACCTATGTCGCAATCGGGCGCGTGACGGCGCGCGGCGTGCGCGCATCATCGTGACCGACGATGAAGAATGTCCGGCAGCGGACAAGGCTGGAAAGGCCCATCGGTCCCTTGACGAAAACGAAGGTTACGCGGCTGTCCATATACGCGAGATGATTGCTGATCTCCCAACAAAACAGCGCGAGGCGTTGCATCTGCGCTATTTTGCCGGCCTCGACTATGCGGAAATAGCAGATGCGATGCGCTGCTCAGAGGACAGCGCGCGGGCGAACGTTTCGCAGGCTATGAGAAAACTCAAGTCAATGTGGTGATGCTTATGAAAATCGAAGAACTTATCGGATCAATCGGCAGCGAATTCGGCGGCGAAGCACTCGAGGAATTGCTGCGCTGCTCTAGGAGCCGCGTCGATAACGCACTGAAGGGCATGCGGCGGCCGGAAGCGGCGGTTGGCGTAGTGAAGTCGCCCTTGGGTGATTTGCTGGTAGCATTGAGTGCCCGTGGCATTGTGCTCAATCATTATTTGCTCGATGGCGGCGACCTCGCGGCCACGATTGCAAGACTTCGGCTGGAATTGGATCCCGTCGAAGATCCACGAACCATCAAAGAAGTCGGCGCGGAGATTCGCTCTTACCTCGCCGGTGAGGCAAAAGCGCTGCGGCAGAATATCGACTTGACCCTTGCGGCAAGTCCATTCCAGAAGAAAGTTTTGCGCGAGCTGCAGGAAATACCTCGTGGCGCTGTGGTCAGTTACCAGGCTTTGGGCGCTGCAGTGGGAGCGCCGAGGGGCGCAAGGGCCGTTGGCAACGCGTTGCACAACAATCCAGTGCCGATTTACGTTCCATGCCATCGCGTGATTTCCTCGGACGGCCGGATTGGTGGGTACGGGGGCGGCGCGGCGCGCAAGTTGCAACTGCTTCGGTGCGAGGGTTTTGAGCTGGATGATGCGGATGTGAGAATTCCCGACAAGGTTGTATGGGGTCACCAGGGAAATAAAATTTACTGTCGAAAAAACTGCCGGACCGCCGCGCGCGTGGACCGTGCGCGGATGCTCTTTTTTGCCGATCCCAAACAGGCGCAGCGAGCGGGAATGCGCCCGTGCAAAATCTGCCGGCCCGGGTAGAGAATCGCTGTTGAGACTGCGAGACACCGTAAGCAAGGTTGGTTCAAAGACCGATCACCGAAGTGGGATCGAGATCCTTCTTCCGTTTAGACCTCCTTACGATTGGCAGACCATCATTCGATTCTACCGCTCGCATCCGATTCCGGGAGTGGAACGGATCACGGAAGATTCCTTCGAGCGAGTTTTTCGCATCGGCAACACAACCGGGCTGTTCCAAGTTCAAGCGCTGGTCGGCGATCCGCGGCTTAAGCTCAGGACGGTGACGGCTAACCCAGGTATCGTTTTTGAGGTTGTCCGCCGTGTCAGGAGGATGTTCGATCTAGATTACGATCCCATCCTCATCGCGCAGTGCTTTGCCCAGGTTCCGGTTCTTTCGAAGCTTTATCATCGCTTTCCGGGCTTGAGACTTCCGCGTGGATGGGATGGTTTTGAGACCGCCATCTGCTCGATCTTGGGCCAGCTGGTTTCGGCTGAACAGCGATCCAAGCTTGTCGGTCAGCTTGTGCGCAGCTACGGCGATGAGATCGCTCATCCTGTGTCGGGAGAAACGACGCATTTATTTCCTGGCCCCGAAGTCCTGGCGGAGTCCGATCTACACGCGGTCAAGACGACTAGCATTCGCAGAGAGGCTATTCGAGATTTTAGCCGGCGTCTTCTAGGTGGCGCTATCTCTTTGTCCGAAGCTCAAGACCCCATCGCGTTTCGAAAAGCGCTGCTTGGGACGAAGGGCCTCGGCCCGTGGTCGGCTGAATATATAAGTCTGAGAGCCATCGGTGACACTGACGCGTTTCCTAAGACAGACTTAATTCTTAAGCGCGTCCTCAAGCTTCATCCTGAGCTTGATTTGGAACCCGTCAAGCCTTGGAGATCGTATGCGGCGATTTATCTCTGGAAGGAATTCGCGCAAACGCTCTCCAAGCGAAAGGGGCAGAAATGAATGCGACTCTGTTCTACAAGGAAATGGAATCGCCTGTCGGCAAACTCAAATTAGTCGCGAGCGCCAAAGCTCTGGTCGCGGTTCTCTGGGACCGGGAAGCGCCAAATCGAGTCAAGCTCGACCCCATGAATCGCGATCCGCGACACCCCATCCTGCTCGAGGTGGAGCGACAGCTCTCGGAATATTTCGCCGGCAAACGAATGTACTTCGATCTTCCTCTTGAGCCAGACGGGACCGCATTCCAGAAGAAGGTTTGGCAGGCCTTGAGAGAAATACCATTTGGGAGAACCAAGAGTTACTTGGATTTGGCAAAGACGGTTGGCTCACCGAGGGCGTCCAGGGCTGTCGGCGCCGCCAATGGCAAGAATCCGCTGTCTATTATCGTGCCTTGTCATCGCGTAGTCGGCGCGGACGGAGCTCTGACTGGATTTGCCGGCGGCCTTGAGAGGAAGGCGGCGCTCTTAGCTCTTGAAGCAGGTGCCATAATATCGCTGAAGCACTAAGGGATCTTGCATGAGGAACTCGACGCCATTTGGCGCACGTGAAATCGACTGGGAACAAGTACGGTCGCATCTCGACGGCCGCGGATTTGCGGTAATGTCGGGCGTGCTCACAAAGAAAAACTGTGACGAGATCGTTGCTTATTATGCCGATGACCACCGTTTTCGGAGTCGGATCGACATGTCTCGCCACTCCTTCGGGCAGGGCGAGTATAAATACTTCAATTATCCACTGCCCCCGCTAATCCAGGAGATTAGGTCTTCCATTTATCCTCGTCTTGCACCGATTGCGAATGAATGGGCCGGTCGGCTCGGGAGTAACATGCCTCGGTATCCTGAAAAGCTTTCGGCTTTCATCGAGCAATGTCATCGGGCGGGCCAGAAGCGCCCAACCCCCTTGCTTCTGAAATATGGCGTCGGCGATTTCAACTGTCTCCACCAGGATCTCTACGGCGAAGTCGTGTTTCCTTTTCAAGTCACATTCTTCTTGAGCCAGCGAGGGAAGGATTTTGAGGGCGGCGAATTTGTCCTCGCTGAACAGCGGCCTCGTAGGCAATCTCGGATTGAAGTGCTCTCTCCCAACCAGGGTGATGCGGTGATTTTTTCCGTTCATCATCGACCCGTTCGAGGCGCACGAGGGTATTACCGAGCAAACCTTCGTCACGGCGTCAGCACGATTCATTCAGGTGCTCGGTACACCTGGGGAATTATTTTCCACGACGCAAAGTAAGTGGGGTAAGATCGAGATCGTCGCTTGGAAGGCAGATACAGAGGCCGAAAATTTAAGACGCGAACGCCTCGATAATATTTTGCGGCAGGCTCTAGACGTTTCCTCAGTTTCAGTTTCCGTGAGGCTGGTTACCAAAGGCCTCTCACTGTGAGTGAGATTTCCGGCGCATTTGTTCACCGTTGTGCTCACGCGTGTTGCAATTTCCTTCTATGGCTCGCCTTACGGCTTAGTGCCGTTCGTGGCAGCCTTTTCCCTTCCTGTCGCCATGCCTTGTTGCTTCCGCCACGCCTGCTATACGAGCTACTTCTAACAAGAAGGGCCAAGTTGGCCGCTTTTGAACACGGACACAAACACTTTACCTCCCCTAAAGATTCAAACATCAAGGGTCTGTTCGTGGCACTTTCTTTGCCTCTAACCGAAACCTTCGAGACTGGCAACACGGAAGAGAGTCATCTCGCGCAAACTAATGGTCGTTCCCGATCCGCCGGAAGTGAAATACGATCTCTATGATCTGAGGATGCATCAACCAAGTCGAGAGTCTGACGGAAAATCATTATGGTCAAAGAATCGAACGAATTATCCGCAGCGACGGCTTCGCTAAAAAAATCGGAAGAGGATTTCGGAGATCCTGGAAGGCTCGTCCATCTCAAAAATGGCATCAACTCCCTTCTTGAAGTGATGTTAGGAGAGTCTGCTCAAATCCAAAAAGATATCTCCAAAAGGTTGGTACTCACATACAGAAACAAGGTGCTTTCAGAACTGAAAGTCATCCTTGCTAACATTGATTCCCATGAATCGGAGTCTCTAGAACATTGGAATAAGGTAATGGAGGTATTCGTAGACACCGGCTTTGATGATGATCCTGAGTTCAAGGCATTTAAAGAGCAACTACATACTAGATTGGGTGTTGGGCTTCTGGCCGGATTGACGCCCTTGGACCTTGACCTCCTGACAAAAGAGCTGGAAGCAACGCTCGATACTCTCTCTGCTCATAAAAGCCGCCTTTGCGCAGGCATCAAATGGGAAATGGAAAAGTAGTTGCCACCCAGCGGTTGTTTACTTTCCGTCGATCTCGCATCGGCACACGGTGGAGCAGGCACGCGCCAAAGGCGGATGGTGACGATTGCAAAACTCCAAGAGAGCGGCGGCGTTAGAGCATCAACGCAAACCCGGCTGCTGTCACGAGTTTGCCGTGATCAATGGCCGGTTGTGGTAAGGGCGTAGTTCGGCTGCACCCATCGGATCTCGATCCGATGCCAGCGGGATGGACCGTACCCGGCCTATTTGAAACATCGACTAGGAAGTTGGCGACTCGACGACTGAGTCCTAAGATTCTAAGGCTGATCTTGGAGATAAAGTTGATTGCCTTTCCTTGAGAACTTTTTGGGCATCAAGCAAAAATCCCGACATGGGGACAGCCCGGGATTTCTGGAGCTACCGACCAATGCCGTAAAAGATGAAAGCCGGGGTCCGCGCATCCATATTGAGATCCGTCACGGGCCTCCCGGCAGGCCCATCTGGTTCAGACCGTGCCGTGCTCATCAACC
>DASQUN010000596.1:0-4527 GCA_035641275.1 Candidatus Udaeobacter sp.
GCCACACGCAAGATGGGGCTATCAAGATAATAGAAAGCTTGCTGCTGCACCCGACTCACAAGCTCGGCACCGATGCCGCCTTGTTCGACAGCTTCATGAATAACCACAAGCCGACTGGTTTTCTTAACTGATGCGACGGTCGTGTCCATGTCCAAGGGGGAGAGACTGCGAGCATCAATGACCTCCGCGGAAATGCCTTCGCTGGCAAGCGCATCCGCCGCTTCGATTGCAGTCTGCACCATTTTGGCCACAGCTAAAATCGTCACGTCTGTTCCCTCACGAACGACCGAACCTTTGCCGATCGATACGAGCCAATCGCCTTCGGGAACTTCACCGCGCGACCCGTAAAGACCACGATGTTCGATGAAGATGACGGGATTGGGATCACGAATGGCCGCCTTGAGCAGCCCTTTGGCATCCGCCGGATTCGACGGAATGACCACCTTCAGCCCGGGCACATGCAGCATCCACGATTCCAGGCTTTGGGAATGATGCGCGCCCATGGTACCGCTGATGCCGCACTGGACGCGGACCGTCAGAGGAATCTTGAGCTGCCCGCCGGACATGTAGTGAAGCTTCGCCGCGTGATTGACGAGCTGGTCCATCGCCAAGGTGATGAAATCGATGAACATGATCTCAACAACCGGCCGAAGCCCCGCTGTCGCTGCGCCGATGGCGAGACCCATAACTGTCCCTTCGCTGATCGGGGTGTTGACGACGCGATTTTTGCCGAATGCTTCCGCCAGTCCATTCGTCACGCCGAATGGACCGCCCAGCGCGACATCCTCGCCGAACACGTAGACCGATGAGTCACGGGTCATCTCTTCATGTAAGCCGGCGCGGATGGCTTCTAAGTAGGTTTGCTCGGCCATAGTCACCGGAACCTTATCCGAACATCGTTAGGCAAGCCGAAGAAGCTCTTGATCGAGCGAGACCCTTCGCTGGCGCGCTCAGGGTGACAGCGGAACCATTGGCTCGCTTTCGATCTTATGGTCGTGCTGTGATGCTCAAAGCTAGCTTCCAGTAAATTTACGCTGTCACTTGGCTGCCGGCCGCTTCGGCCGCGGGCCAGGGAGAGGAAAGCGCAAACTCGGTCGCCTTCGTAACGCGGTCGCGCGCCTCGCTTTCGATCGCTTGAATCTCGCTGTCGGAAATGGCTTTCCTCCGTTTGAGCTCGCGCCCAAAGCGAGCGATCGGATCTTTCTTCTTCCATTCGGCGAGCTGCGATAGCTCGCGGTACTTGGCCGGATCACCCTCGTAATGCCCGCGCAAACGATGAGTCAGGCACTCGACGAATGTTGGCCCTTTACGGCTGCGCGCGCATTGGACCGCTTTGCCGACGGCACCACGCACGGCAAGGAGATCGTTGCCATCCACGGTGCTGCTGGGAATCTCGTAAGTTTCCGCGTGTCGCGCCAGACGCTCGACGAGCGTATGCGCAGATAGCGGAGTAAACTCGGCGTAACCATTGTTCTCACAAACAAAAATCACCGGCAGCCGCCACAGGCTCGCGATATTGAGGGATTCGTGAAAGGCACCGGCCTGTCCCGCGCCGTCGCCGAAGAAGACAACGGCGACTTGTCCCTTTCTTCGTTCCTGCGCCGCGAAGGCAGCACCCAAAGCCAGGGGAATGGTGCCACCCACGATTCCAGTCGCAGTGACGAAGCCCGCATCCAGGGCGACGATATGCATCGAGCCGCCTTTTCCGCCGCAGTAGCCTGTCGCGCGGCCGGCCAACTCGGCCATCAGGCGATTGATGTCGGCCCCTTTTGCGATCGCGTGGCCGTGGGAACGATGGCTGCCGAAAACATAGTCCTCCCGTGTGAGTTGACAACAGCTGCCAACCGCCACCGCTTCCTGGCCGATGCCCAGGTGCAGCAATCCCACGATCTCGCGCGCCGCATAAAGCGCAGAGACCTTCTCTTCGAAGGCGCGGATGGTCCACATCGTGCGCAGCAGCGAGATGAATTCTTGCTGATTCTGCGTTTTTGCTGGCATCGGCTACTGACCGGAAGAGAACAGGAATCGTCAACTAGCGGAGGACCGCGCGAATCGCGTCGATAATGCGGGACTCGGTGGGACCGATGTGCTCTTCAAGCGGCGGACTGTAGGGCACCGGAACATCGAGTGTGGAGACGCGCCGAAGCGGCGCCTTGAGTTTGTCGAAGCCGGTCTCAGCGATTCGCGCAGCGATTTCGGCCGCAACGCCGCAACTCTGATGAGTCTCATCCACGATGACGACCCGGCCGGTCTTTTCCACAGAGGCAATCAGGGTGGGCGCATCGAAAGGCACGAGCGTGCGCGGATCCACGACTTCTATGTCGATTTTCTCGCTTGCCAGCTGCTCGGCAATCTGCAAGCAGCGCTGCACCATGTATGAAGTCGAGATGACCGTGACGTCGCTGCCCTTACGCTTGACGTCGGCTTGGCCCAAAGGAATCGGCGTGTCGTTCTCGGGTACTTCACCGCGGACTTCCAGAAGCCGGACGTGATCGACAAAGATCGTCGGGTTATCGCTGGCAACGGCGCTCTTGAGTAGACCTTTAACGTCTCGTGGCGAAGCGGGCAGGACGATCTCCAGTCCCGGGTTGTTCCAAAGCATGGCTTGCGGGCTGGCCGAATGTTGCGCCGCGCCGCCACCGCGGAGACCATGAAAGATATGAAACACCACGGGCACGCGGGTGAGTCCGCTGGACATGTAGAATGCATTAGCGGCTTCGTTGCAGACCTGCGGCCAGCCTTCAAAAATGAAACTGCCGGTGCTGATATCGACAATTGGCCTGAGCCCTGCCATGGCGGCGCCCGTGGCCAGGCCGCAGAAGCCCAGCTCAGATATTGGGGGCGACAGCATCCGGTCCTTATATTTCTTGACAAGATCCTGATAGACGTGACGGTGCGGGCTCAAACTTAAGAAGGTGCCGTTGATCAGGTGCACCCGCTCGTCGGCGGCCATGATTTCATGCAGCGCCTCGAACTTGGCTTCGTAGTATGCGAGCTCACTCATGATGCATGGTTAGCGAAAATTTGTTTGGCCGCCTCTTCCACAGCTGGATAGGGGCTGGAAAGGGCAAAGTTTACCGCCACGGCGATCTCGGCTTTGACTTGGTTGTCAATTTCAGCGATTTCCTCCTTCGTTGCCTGTTTGGCGTCAACCAGCTCCCGAACGAAAATGAGCAATGGATCGCATGAGCGATACCACTCCCGCACTTTCTCTGGAACAGCGCTGACGTCCCATGCGAGAGCGCTGCTGGTGGGTTGCGCCACTGACGGCCAGTTGGTTTCACTGCCGGGCCAGCGCACGGTTTGTGCCTCAACGAATTGCGGGCCTTCGCCACGGCGAATCTTTTCCACGATTTCTGAGATCAGGGCATGAACCGCCCCGGCATCGGTTCCGTCCACTTGCTGCACAGGAATTTTGTAGGCCGTGGGCAGATCCGTGAGAGGATACACTGCCATAGATGATGACCGAGCGGCGCCCGTGGCCCGTCCAGCGCCGTATTTGCCGTTGTTCTCACAGAGAAACAGCACGGGCAGCTTCAAGAGCGAAGCAAGGTTAAACGCCTCAGGTGCCGCGCCTTCTTCCAAAGCGCCGTCGCCGAAGAGGCAGACCGTGACCCGGCCGTTCTTCAGCGCCTTTGAAGCATAGGCGGTGCCGGTCGCGAGCGGAATAATACCGGCAACGACAGCGGACGTATGAAGAAAACCCAAAGATGGGACGACGGTGTGAAATGATCCGCCTTTGCCCTTATTGTAGCCACCGCTCTTTCCTAGGATCTCTGCGCATAATCTTTTCGGCTCGGCGCCGCGGGCGAGGAGATGACCGTGGTTCCTGTGCGTGGTGAAAAGGTAATCGCCGGCGCCGAGACAAGCGAGAGCGGGAACGCCCGTGGCCTCCTGACCGATGTAAAGGTGGTAATGTCCGCCGAAAGCTCCCTTGTCGTGAAGTGGCACAAGGCTTTCTTCGAAGTGGCGGATGATCAACATCCGGCGGCAAAAATCCAGCAGCGTCTCGCGTGAGACTTTGGGCAACATGATGATTTTGACTTATTCAAAACCGCAGGTTTTGTCAATGTCGGTTTGTCCGCATCTCAACTATCCCAATTTTTCCAATCGCGGTCTTACTTTTCGTTCTTTCTGCTTGCCTCCTTCAGGAGCGAGTCTTACGGAAGCGGCCGATAAGCCTGTGTCTTGATGCCCCCCTAGCCCCATAGGGTGATGAGTCTGACCGTTGGGGCCTTAGCCAAACCCTTCTACTCCTACGTCCGCTGCCTTCAGCTTCACTCCCTCGGAGGCAAGCGGGCCGGCGGAGTAAAACCGGTAATTCCAGGACAATTGAGTTACAGAATTCCCGGACAAACCAAGATACGGGATCACATCTACATTGACAGCCTTGATCGTCGGGACTATATGCCAGGGGAAAGGAAACCTCTCGAGGAGGCATCATGATTCGCCGCCGATTGACTTTGTCGTTACTGCTTTTTGCAGTCCCCGTTTTGTCATCGACGACTTTCGCGCAGAGTAAAGGAC
>DASQUN010000597.1:0-3462 GCA_035641275.1 Candidatus Udaeobacter sp.
CTCTTCGATTTTCAGAAGCTATTTCTTTCCACCTTTCAGAGCCGTCTGCAATTTTCCTCTCAATTCGGGCGTCATCCCAAGAAACTCGACAACGAGCTTACGGATATCGTCGCCGATAATCGGGTCTATCTCCAGCCGCCCTTTGTCAGCGTCGCCCAATAACTCCTTATCGGCAAAAGCCTTGGCAAAGGCCGCTTCCAATGCCGCTGCGCGATCTGGCAGCGCTCCGGGAGGCACGACGTAGACTTTGCCAAATTCATTGGGGGTGCTGGTGCCGAACTTAAGAATCTGGCGTTCTTCGTTGTTTTTGGCAATCATCGGAATCGTTGGCACGTTTGGGGTTGGCAAATCCTTGATGGGTTTTTCTGAGAGTTGAGCAAGGACCAACCACTCTCCACTTCTGAATTTATCGATTGACGTTATTTTCAACGACTGCCACGTATTGACGAACCCTTCTACTTCACCACCATCAATCGCCATCCGGACGTCCGCGGTTCCTTTGTACCCAGAAACAACTTTCAGGTTGGCGCCGAGGACGTCGCGCATCAGGATCGCTCCATGCTCCACCGTGGAGCCCGGTATCGCCCCAAAAATGACTTGTTTACCCTTCGGTCCGATGACTTCATCGAACTTGCTCACTCCCGGCTTTCGCGTCACGACCATCACATAGGTTTCACTCACCGGTACGGCAAGGTAGCGGTATTTGGCCAAATCAAATTGCACCGCCGGATTGCCGAAAAGCTGCTCTAGAATAATCGGACCGGAGATGTTTCCGATAACGGTGGCGTCTTTCGGCGACGCGTTGAAAACGTGATTAGCGGCAATGATGCTGCCTGCGCCCGCCATGTTCTCGACGATCACCGCCGGATTACCCGGGATATATTTCGCGAGATGCCGGGCGATCAGCCTGGAGTACTGATCGTATCCGCCGCCGGCGGAAAACCCAACGACGATCCGCACCGTCTTGCCGCGGTAGAAGTCAGCCACGGCCTTTTCATCGAAACCCGGCTTCGCCGGCTGTGCGGCGTATCCCAAGCGAGCGGAAGCGCCTAAAACCAAAAGAAATAGCACTGTCAGTCGAATTCTTCGCCCTTGCATATCATCTCCCAACGTGAAATTTCTGGCAATTCCTTCGATCCGAAATTCGCTCTACCTGCTCTCTATATTAGACGTAGCTCCGACTCACTCACTTCAGTCGCTGCGCAGATAAACTATAGAGTCTCGAGTCTCTTCAGCGTTGCCGCGTAGTCCGCCACGGCCTTATCGATAGGGTAGTCGGGTTCGTAGCCCAACTGTTCCTTGGAACGGGAGAAGTCGCTGGCGAGACGACTTTCCGGATAAGGCATCGGATTCGCGCTTTTGACCAGCTCGATCCTGGATTCCGGTAAGTGCTTTTTGATCGCCGCGAGAATCTCGTCTCCGCCGACAAGTTGGCCGTTACCAATATGGAACAGCTGGTCCTTAAACTTGTCCTTTAACACAGTTAGAACGGTTCCCTTTGCAGCGTCTTTGCCATATAGAATTTCGGTCGGGGCATAAGGCCAGGAGATTTTGGCTGCTTCGCCCTTTATCGCGGCTCGAATCATTTCCTGAATAGCGATTTCTCGCGTCGCCTTTAACGCCGTTGGCGAAGGTCCATATAGTCCCCCAACGTACCGGAGGCAAATGAATTCAAATCCGTAGCGTTTGGCATAGGCCCGGCCGATGAATTCGCAACTGGCCTTCGTCGCCGCATAGACGGACGGGGGATTCATCGGGATCGTCTCGTCGATTTTTTGCAGCCCTTCGACGATCGATCCAAGGTATACGGTTCCGGAGCTGGGGAAAATCACGCGCGACACTTTCTCTAACCGCGCCGCCTCGAAGACGTTTACCGTACCCATAAAGTTCAATTGAACACCGCTGTAGGGTCGCCGTTGAACTTCTTCGCCCAAAAAGGCCGCCAAATGGATGATACGATCACAGTCGTTGTCCCGTACGGCCGAGATCAGAGCCGGCAGATCCAGCATATCGCCGCGGATCATGGTCACCCTGCGGCAATCAACTCCGACCGCGGCGAGCAGCCGCTCGTTTAGAGCCACATCGAAAGCGACCGGCCTTTCCCCTCGCTCCAATAGCATGCCAACAGCGTATGCACCGACCAAACCACAGCCGCCGGTGATCAGTATTCCCCTTTTCGCCACGTCATTTGCCTCTTTGCGACGTGCCTCTACTATACCAAAAGATTTATTGAGTCAACGTACGAAGCATAGCATTCGTCCTTGAATTTCCAATGGCGCAGCCGCTCGGGGCAGATGATTTTGGATAATCTTTTTGCCGCGGTTACTTTGAAAAGCGACAGGGTAGGTTAAAGTATCGGCTGTATACAACTTTCGTGCGTATGGGTGTTTGGAACTCGCCCACCTCGTCTTGACCACAGAAAGAGTAAAGTGATAGCTTCCGCGTCTAATTAAGTAGGAGGTCCTCCGATATGCCAGGCAAATGGATGATCGTTATTGCTTATCTGGTTGCGCTTCTTGCCGCCGGTTCTAACTGCGCCGCGCAGGAAAAATTGCGGCTTGCATGGGCAGGTTTTAGCCCGACCAATAGCCCGATCTGGGTCATCGAGGATAGAAAGCTCCTTCAGAAAATGGGCGTACAGCCGGAAATCATTGCCATCAGCGCTAGCCCGACGGTGCTTCAGGCCCTTTTGGCGAACGAGATCGACGCCGCCAGTATTTCCGTCACGACGCTTACGAGTTCGCGTCTTGCCGGCGCGGATACGGTAATGATCTTCGGTGTGGTACCGACCTTCGTCGACCATATCGTTTCATTATCCAGCATTACCTCAGTGGAGCAGCTCAAGGGCAAAACGGCTGGCGTCAATCGCTTAGGCAGCACGTCCGACCTCGGACTCAGACTCGCCTTGAGAAAATTGGGCGTTGACCCAGATAAGGACGTAAAGATCATCCCTACAGGGGGCACCGCAGAGAGATTCGCGGCTCTTTCAAAGGGAATAACTCAGTTCACGATCATACCGGAGCCATTCTTGACTCAGGCGGAAAAGCTGGGCTTTCGAAACCTTTATAATATCACCGATCTGAAGATTCCCTTCTGGTGGAACGGTATCCTGTCTCGCGAGAGCATTGTTAAAGCAAAGCGACCTCTTTTGCTGAAACTGACCCGCGCGATGGTTGAAGCGATTCATATCATCAAAACCGAAAAGGAATACGCCAAAGGTCTTTTCAAAAAGAACCTGGGCGTTGCCGATCCGGAAGGGCTGGAGAGAGCCTACAAAGATTATTCCAACGTGTTTCCGGAAGTGCCTTATCCTAATCCGGACGGCGTAAAAACCATGCTGGACGATCTCGCCCCGAAAAACCCCAAAGCCGCGGCCGCCGATCCCAAAGCGTTTGTTGACATGAGTCTTGTAGGAGAACTCGACAAGTCTGGTTTCATCAAGCAGCTGTATCGCAGATAGCG
>DASQUN010000598.1:0-5172 GCA_035641275.1 Candidatus Udaeobacter sp.
TTAGGGCAGAATATTGACGACACGAATGTGACGGCGGCGGTGAAAACTCAGCTTGCACGAGACAAAGTGTCGAGCTTGACGCGCATCGACGTGGATACCCATAGAGGCGTCGTATCGTTAAACGGAGTCGTCGAGTCACCGGAGCAAAGGGCGCGCGCCGAACAGATCGCGCGCGGGGTTAATGGGGTCAGGAGCGTGACCAACAACCTGCAGGTTCAGCGATAACGTACGCTTGAAAATTGCAGCGCCACCCTTTCTCGAGTCCTGGACCCACGCGGCGTTGACAAGCTCCGATGCTGCGAGAGAAAGGCTGAGTAGATATGCCTCGATGTGAACAGCCTTCAACGAAGGTGGCGGCACTTTGACCAACTGCGCGGTATTCTTGCCAGGTTCCCTCTAGGTGCTCGTCGTCCGTAATCTTGCCATATTTGCCGAGGGCTCGCTTACTGAACACTCGTCGGCGGGTCTGTGTATGCCGCGCATGAAGGCGCGCAAGGACCGGAGCGCTATGTCCGAAATTCCCGCGAAAGTGGTGCTCAGGGGCAAGCCTTCTGGCCGCAGCCGATGGGCCGCTGGCTCCAAGGCCGCCCGCGCCGACCCCAAGGGTGCTCATTCCAAAAGTCCGGGCCTGGCAGCACCCATACGTTTTTACGTCCGCGGCCTCCAGGCTCGCCCTTCGGTCAGCTTTCATCGTCAAGGGTGATCGCAAATGATAATGAATATTCCCGAGAAGCGGGCATGAAACCACGTCCTTCCAAGGTGGGGTTTTTGCCTGCGACTGCATAAAGGTCAGAGAGTCGATCCGATCCCCAAGGTGCGACGAGGATGCATCAAAGGTGGGGCGCAAGGAAAGCACACCCGTAGAGCCGAAGAGCGAATTGCAACAGGCAGGACGAGAGGCAACCTTTTTGCCGAGCCTGGCTCCGGTGCTTTTCCTGGTCGTGATCTTTCTCATTAACTTTATCGCTCGGATCGTGCTCTCGCCGCTCCTACCTACGATTGAAAGGGAGCTGGGTATCAGCCACGGTGAGGCGGGATCCTTCTTCTTCATAATCTCGGGCGGTTATCTGCTCGGGCTGCTGGGCTCCGGATTCCTCGCGTCGCGCTCGACGCACAAGCTTACGATCGTAATTTCCAGCGCGGGTGTCGGTTTGGCCTTGCTGGGAATCTCATCCGCCAGTAACTTGTGGACGATGCGTATCGGTCTCCTGGGTCTTGGGACGGCGGCGGGTCTGTACATCGCTTCGGCGATTGCCACCATCACATCACTCATCGAGCAGCAAAACTGGGGCAAGGCCATCGCCGTCCACGAGCTGGCGCCGAACCTGGCGTTTTTCGCCAGTCCCTTTGTGGCAGAGCTGTTTCTCCGATGGTCGACGTGGCGAACGGCGTTGAGTTTTCTTGGCATAGCCTCGCTCATCGCCAGCTTGGCATACCATCGATTGGGCAGGGGAGGAGAGTTTGCCGGCCAGTCTCCGGCGTCGGGCGCGTTCCTATTGCTGACTCGCATGCCTGCCTTTTGGCTCATGGGTGTGCTGTTCGGCGTCGGTGTCGGTTCCACCATCGGCGTCTATGCCATGCTTCCGCTTTACCTGGTATCCGAGCGGCAGATGGATCCGAGTTGGGCCAACACAGTGGTGGCCTTCTCGAGGTCCTATGGGCCGATCCTCGGGGTTCTCGGAGGCTGGGTGTCCGACAAACTCGGTCCCAAGCACACGATGGTTTCGAGTTTGACGTTTACCGGCATTGCCACTTTTCTGCTGGGGCCGATTTCCAGCTCTTGGATCAGCGCCGTCGTCCTATTTCAACCGCTGCTCGCCGTTTGGTTTTTCCCGGCGGCTTTTGCCGCCCTCGCTGCGATTACTCCGCCGAGCGCCCGCAATCTCGCCGTGGCGTTTACCGTGCCTTTTGGTTACATCATCGGAGGAGGAGCGATCCCCACATTTATTGGAATCATGGGTGACAGCGGTTCTTTTTCCATCGGATTTATCGCGACCGGAGCGCTCATTTTCTTGAGCGGCTTGTCGGCGTTGCTGTTGAGGTTGCCGGCGACTGACGAAAAGCCCACATGAAGCTCCATTTGTCATCCGCAGGGTGGCTGATCTATAAGTTTACGTATGATAACGGTTGAGGAATTTGCCGCAAAAATCAGAGCGAGTCACAGGATCGTCGTCTTCACCGGAGCGGGAATCAGCACGGAGTCCGGCATCCCAGATTTCAGAAGTCCGGGCGGAATCTGGACCCGGTACAAGCCGATCACCTTCCAAGAGTATGTCAGCAGTGAAAGCGCCCGGATCGAATCGTGGAAAAGAAGATTAGAAACCCACGATGTCCACAGGAACGCAAGGCCGAACGTCGGCCATTATTTCGTCTATTCACTTCACGCAAGGAAACAACTGATCGGTCTCATCACCCAAAATGTCGACGGACTCCACACCATGGCGGGGCTACCCGACGACAAGGTCGTGGAACTCCACGGTACCAATCGAAAGATCATCTGTTTGAAGTGCAACAAGTCCTTCCATCCTGACGAGATCATCAAGAGGCTCGTCGGCGATTTTCCTTCTCCCAAATGCGATGACTGCGGTGGCATTCTCAAGTCGGCTACGATTTCATTCGGCCAGGCGATGCCCGAGGAAGCGATGCGACAGGCCCACGATTGGACTGAAAAGGCGCGCCTATTTGTCGTTATGGGTTCCTCTCTGCAAGTTCAGCCGGCCGCGTCGTTCCCCGTGGTTGCAAAGCGTAAGGGCGCTTTGCTGGCCATCATCAATCGGGAGCCGACGCCGCTCGACGAGTACGCCGATTTTGTCCATCAAGGAGCCATCGGAGAATTCTGTCAGCAGCTCAATACGCTGATAGCGGATGGATAGCCGGGGGTGAGGTATAGAAAGGGGCAGAGCTCGCGTGCTTCGACAAGTTTCAGCGCGAATGGAAAGATTGCCGGTTCTCGTTCCGCTCGCCCTGAACTCGGTTGAACGATGAGAAGTTTCGAACGGTTCTTGTAACCTCGGGTCAGCGCGTGCGCGGCTGATGATCTGGATTCTTTCCCGGGTCCAGAGTGATTGCCGATCACCGGCGCGAAGCCGGTATTCTCTAGTTGATAGAACGATCGGCTAGAGAACGGCGATGATTTCGATTTGAAACAAGAACTGCCCGCGTAGTTCCGCTTTCAGGGCGTGGCGCGCAGGCCGATCATGTTCGTCGGGAAACATCTTGAGCCAGGCTCTGTTCACCGAGTCGCGGTATTTTTCCTCTTTCAGAAAAACGGTCATATGCGCGATGTTGGCCGGTGTGCCTCCTGCGGACTCCATGAAAAGTGCAAGATTACGAAACATGGCTTCCGCCTGTTCGTCCGGGTCCGAGGATAGCACGTCCGTTTTGGCGTCCTTGCCAGAGATGGCTGAGGAAAAGACCATGTTTCCTATCACCGCACCGTTTGGAATCGGCGCTCCATGTTCCATACCCTTGATGTGAATGCTTTGTCTCTTCCCCATAGTCCCTCCTTATATCCGTCCCCAAATTAAGCGTGTCATAGCACGTTCATGAAACGGGCGTCCAGCGCCGGCGCGAACAGGGCCAAATCGACTCGGACCCAAATCACTCGGGCGGCGGCTAATCACCTGTTTTTAAAAACTCGGTTACGACCTTTAGAAACTCTTCGCTGGCGTCCACGTGTACCCAATGGCCGGCGTTTACGATGGTCTTGATCTCGGCTTGAGGAAACGCTTCCCTGATCATTGGAACGTCACTTTCCTCTATATAATTCGACCGGCCGCCCCGAATGAAACAGACCGGATGATCGAACTTTCGCTGCGGACTGATCGCCATTGTCAGATCGTCGTAATTTCGTGCGATCGCTTCGAGGTGGATTCTCCAGCCGAGCCGGCCATCTTTGCCACGCGTAAGATTCTTGAGCAGAAACTGCCGAACAGGGACTTCGGGAACCTCTGCTGCTAATGCAGTATCCACTTCGCCAAAGGATTTGTATGTCTTTAGATCGAGGGCGAGTAAGGCGTTCAATATCGGTCGGTGTATGGGCTTATATTCTTTGGGCGTGATGTCTACGACGATGAGTTTCTCGACTCGGTTCGGGAAGTCGGTCGCGAACTGCATCGCCACCTTGCCGCCCATGGAGTGCCCCAGCACGAACGCTGATGGAAGGCGGTGCTCATTCAGGAATTCACAAAGGTCCTGCGCCATGACTGCATAGTTCATGACACCGCTGTGAGGGGAGGAGCCGTGATTCCGAAGGTCTAGGCTATAAACCTTGTAACGACCCTCCAGGCGCTTGCTTACCGCCCGCCAGTTGTCCAAAGAACCGAGAAAGCCATGCAAGAGGATGAGTAGGAACCCTTCCCCGCTAACTTGGAAATGAAGGCGCATGCCAATGACCATTGAAACGGTCTCATAACACTCTTGCAAGATCGCCAAGAAAAGGAAAGGCTTTCGCAAGCGGCGTATCCTCTTACAACGACGATGGGTGGATCACGGAGGAGGCGCGCTCTAAGACCTGTGGCACGAAGCTCGTTCCGCCGTTATCGTTCGATTCGGGTGAGCAATCGGTCCGGGTTTGCTCCTGTCATGCGTTTAGCAAAAGCTTATTTCAGTGGAAGAAGGCTGAAGCGCCATTTCCGTTTGGCCTATACCCGCTCGCTGCTCAGGCGATTAGCGCATCTATTCGACCGAGGTCCGAGCCCTTCCGAGTGCGGTCAGTGGGTCTGTGGCTTGTAGGCCGCTGCCCCGTCCTCTCCAAGTGTGGTTATTCCAACACCCCGACCTGCACGCTACCTTCACGTTCGTGTGCCCGCGCTCTCCATGACTCGGCCTCGGTCGGCTTCGTGGCTACTTACTTACGAACTCCTTCGGTTGTTATGCGCAGAGCTCGGATCTTTTCGAGACTTCAACGGTCAGGTGCGGGCAGAGGGAGATCCCCCTGGGAGCCATCGAGAAGCCGGGCGCAGGCGGAGATTTCGTCTTGCAACTGGCGATGACTTTCGATGACCGACGCTTGTTTGGTCTGCAACTCAGCAACGTGTTGCCGGAGAATGCCGAGGCGCTTCTGAGTTTCGTTGTCCGCAGCCACTCGTTCCTGCCATCGCGCAATTTCTTCCTGCAGTCGGCGGTTTTCGCTGCGGAGGTCTTGATCAAGCCGTTCCATCTCCTCGAGAC
>DASQUN010000599.1:0-5357 GCA_035641275.1 Candidatus Udaeobacter sp.
GGTGGCCGATCATATTTGCTACTTTGGGGCGCGCTCAGCCAGAGGGAATCGCTAGGTGATTCGGTGCCGAGTTCCTCGCCTCGTAAAGAAGCCGCGTCTGCGATCCGCTTGATGGTACCTTTGTCGTTGCTCGAAGTTTGACTTTTTTGAGTCTCTCTTTTACTTTTACCTCAGCACTTGTCACTTAGTCCTCGCCGGTTGTGGGGCCGTAGCTCAGTTGGGAGAGCGCTTGAATGGCATTCAAGAGGTCGTGGGTTCGACTCCCATCGGCTCCACCATTCAACTCGCGAGGGTAAAGCGCGGGAGCGAGGGGTACGGCTTCAATTTTTCTATGTCACTCCGGCTTAGCACGTGCTTCCCAGCCGCCGTTTTCGCGACTCATGACTTACTCCTAACCATCTCTTCGGCGTGGCGCCGAGTCTTGTCCGTAATCTTGATGCCGCCTAGCATACGGGCGATCTCGTCCACTCGATCTTTTTCGCCGAGGCATTTCACTTCCGTAAACGTTCGCCCGTTGACGACCTCTTTTTGGACAACGTGATGCGAATCAGCCAACGCGGCGATTTGCGGCAGGTGAGTCACGCAGATGACCTGATGCGACGCCGCGACCTGCTTAAGTTTTTTCCCGACGATTTCTGCAATGCCGCCGCCGATGCCAGCATCGACCTCGTCGAACAAGAGCGTCGTAACCTCTCCCGGTGACAACACCAGAGACCTGATGGCGAGCATTAGGCGGGACAGCTCGCCGCCGGAAGCGATTTTGGCTAGCGGCTTCACCGGCTCGCCGGGATTGGGAGAGAAGTAAAACTCGACTTGGTCCATGCCCCGGGCCGTGAGCCTTTTGCCACCGACAAAAAATGGCGGCTGATCTTCTTTTTCATCCTGGGTGACAAAATGAATTTCAAATGTCGTATCCGGCATTCCCAGGCTTTTCACCTCTCTCTCCATCTCTCTTTTGAACCGCTTCGCTATCCGCTGACGTTCAAGCGAAAGCTTTTCAGCCGCCTCCCACGCCAACCGTCTGGCTTCTTCGAAGCCCTTCTCCAGTGATGAGATTTCTTCTTCACCGCGATCCAGCGAATTGAGCGCTTCATCAACGCCGGACTGTAATTCGAGGATGTCCTCGACACTGCCATTGTATTTTCGCTTCATTCGGTGGATCTCCGCGAGCCGGTCTTCGAGCTGTTCAAGGGCGCCGGGCTCGAAATGGATGCGATCCGCATAACGCCGCAGTTCGGTCGCCGCCTCTTGCAACTGAACCAATGAGGATTCGAGCAGCTCCACGATGGGTCTCAACGCAGAATCAATGCCCGCCAGATCCCTTAACCTGGACGCATATTTTCCCAAGCGGCTCACCAGCGCGTCTTCGCCCTCGTAAAGCAGCTCTTCCCCTTCGCGACTGCCGTAATGGAGCTTCTCGGCATGCGCCAAAACGTTCTTGGTCGCTTGCAGTTCCTCTTCTTCTCCGGGTTTGAGCCGGGCCCGGGCGATCTCTTCCGCTTGTGCTTCCAGGAGGGTTTTCTCCTTTCGCCGCCTGTCGAGTAACTCCCGGGTCTCGTTCAGACGACCCCAGGCCCGCGTGAGGACATCGAAGCTTTGCTTCATCACCTCCGTTTGCTCCCGGACCGCGACGACCCCATCGAGCAACGTCAAATGCGTCTCCGGCTGCAGCAGCGTGTGATGCTCGTGTTGCCCGTAGATATGCACCAGAGCGCTCCCTACTTCCGAAAGAAGACTCAGTGGGCAGAGACTGCCATTGATGTAAATACGATTTCTCCCGACGCGGCTGAGAATCCGTTTGACGACCAATTCGTCACGAGCATCGAAACCGGCCTCCGTCAGCTTCCGTTCCATCGAGGGTGGCAGATTCTCAAATAATGCCTCCACGCTCGCCTCTTCTTCTTGGTGACGGATGATGTCCGAAGCGCCGCGCTCGCCGCAGATCAGCCCGAGCGCGTTAAGGATGATCGATTTGCCGGCGCCGGTCTCACCGGTAAGCACATTGAGTCCGGGTCCCCATTCCAGCGCCACCGCGTCGATCACGGCGAAATTCTTGATCCGAAGCTCGCGCAGCATACGACCGCTACTAACGCTCTCCCCACTTCAGTTTATTGCGCAGGATTTCATAATAACTTCTCGACGGGAGCTTGATTAAAGAAACCGGCAAGCCATAATCCCGCGCCTCCACCTTGTCGCCATTGTCCAAACGCATTCCCTGTTGTCCATCAGGAATGAGAATGACGGTATCGCCGAAAGAACGAAGTGTCACGTGAATCGCCGGCTTGCTGGAAACGACGATGGGACGATGGCTTAACGTGTGAGGACAGATAGGGCTTAAAATAATCGCTCCAAGGGTCGGCTCCAAGATGGGCCCACCGGCGGCCAGACAGTAAGCCGTCGAGCCGGTGGGCGTCGATATGATCAAGCCATCGGCCCGGTACGTGCAGAGGTAATCATCGCCGATATACGTTTCCAGATCGATGATCCGGCTGCGCGCTCCTTTCGCGATCACCGCGTCATTAAGGACTCTAAATTTGTGCACCTTGCTGTTCTTGCTTTGGACCCGAATCTCCAGAGTCATTCGTTTTTCAGTTTCGTAATCTCCTTCGAGAGTTTTCGTCAGAACGGGTTCCAGCTCGTCAACCGCCACTTCTGTGATAAAGCCGAGCCCACCCAGGTTCACACCGAGAATCGGCACGTCGGCCCGTTCCACCAGCGGCGCGATGTTGAGCAGCGTTCCATCGCCGCCTAACGAGATGATCAGGTCGGCATCCGCGGCGAGCTGCTTCTTGGAGCAGGAGACGCCGGCGCCCCGGACGACGCCGTCCTCGACCAGAACTTTCTTTCCTCTTTGCTTGAGCCATGGAGCTAACCAACGCACCATTTCGGCCGCCTTGGGTTCCTGATATTTTGCCACTAAACCAACGACGCGAATCATTAAATTGTTTCTCCTGCGCGAGAGTATCACAAGCCCAAAAAAAATGTCATGTGGAATTGACACCGTGGACATCAAACGCAATGACGAAGTCATTTTTGTGATAGCGATCGAGGGGCGAGCCCTCCAGAGCGAAGGCAATAGACCTGTGCCTTGGAGCAGCCCTTCGACTTCGCTCAGGACAGGCCTGCAAACCGAGGTTGTGAAGCGAATTCTTCCTGCACGTTCGCCCAACCCTTCCCAGCTAGGCCGCAGGCCGCGCTGACTTTAAGGCCGTGTAGATTTTCTCTGCTGTTAGCGGCAGCTCAGTAATCCTTACGCCGACGGCGTCGTCGACCGCATTAGCGATGGCGGGGGCGGTGGCAATGATGCCATTTTCACCGATCTGTTTGGCAGCAAACGGGCCGGAACCGGCGGAATCTTCAATCAGCATCGTATCCAACGGTGGCAGATCGCGTATGCAAGGGATCCGGTAGTCGCCCAAGTTCGTGGTCAGAACTCTGCCATTTTCCGTCACCACTTCTTCCATCGTCGCGTAGCCCAAGCCCTGGACTAAACCGCCCTCGATTTGACCCTGATGGGTCAAGGGATTAATGATAGTTCCGACGTCATGCGCAGTGACCATGCGCTTCAGCACGAGCTGCCCGGTTTCAAGATCCACGTGAACTTCCGCCATTTGCACTACGAAAGCCGCGACCGGAGAGCGCGCTTTCACTTCAAAGGTGCTGCGCACGCGCAGTTCGCCACCGTCTCTGGCCGCCACCTCCGCCACTTCGGCAAAGGACAGCGACTTCTTGCCTCGGCGGGCGATGGAGAAGCGTCCTTTTTCGAGCTTCACGTCGTCGGCGTCACAACCTAAGAGCGAAGCCGCTACGGAAACCAGTCTGAGCCGCAGATCCTGGGCTGCCTGCATGACCACGTGGCCGCTCATGTTGGTGACCTTGCTGCCGCCCGGCGCGGCATCGTTCTCGAACGTCTGGGTGTCACCGATTTCCGTGCGCACATCACCCGGTGAAATAGTGAGCACCTCGGCGACGATCTGCTGTAGCAAGGTGTGCGTGCCCGTGCCGATGTCCGGAACCGCCGTGAGGATCTTGACTTTACCTCCTGACGAAAGCGAAAGTTCCGCGTTGGCCACTCCGGCGCCACCGACGTGGCGGAAAGAGACGCCGATCCCTTGGCCGATATTTTGTGCGTTTTTCTTTCCCCAGCCGATCTTCTTGGCCGCCGCGTCGAGGGTTTCTCCGACGCGGACGTGATCCACGACCCGACCGCCGGGCAGCTTGTCGCCATCTTTGAGCAGATTCTTAAGCCGTAACTTCAGGGGATCCATCTGGAGCGCTTTAGCGATCAGATCCATATGAGACTCCGCCGCGAAAACGGCCTGCGGTTGTCCGGGAGCGCGGTAGTAACCGCACGGCACCGTATTGGTGTAAACGCCATACGAGCGGACGGAATAGTTGGGAATGCGGTACACACCGGTCGTATGTGTGGCGCCCCCGAGGTTGGGCGGGTCGCCGGGCTTGAACGAGGCGTAGGCGCCGCTGTTGAAGATGACCTCCGCCTCCCGCGCCACCAGCGTGCCATCCTTCTTCACCCCGCTCTTGATCCGGATGACGGAGGCGTGGCGCGGATCGCCGGCTTGGAGTTCTTCGGCATAAGTCATCACCATCTTCACCGGCCGTTGGGTCACTTTAGCGAGTTGGTAACAGATCGGAATGTCCATCAGTGCGCCTTTGCCGCCGAAATCTCCGCCCACGGCAACCACGTGAACGTGGATTTGCTCCTGGGGAATCTCGAGCTGGCGCGAGAGATGCGATTTCACCCGAAAGGGCGCTTTGCACGACGCCCAGATGTCAATGTGATTGTCGCTATCAACGGCAACGACTACGGAATGAGGCTCAATGTAACCCTGGTGAGCCCGTCCGGTCTGGAACGTGTGTTCGAGCACAACGTCCGCTTGTTTGAAACCCGCAGCCGGGTCACCCGCCGTCCAATGCTGGAAGGCGAAGGCGTTGGGCAACATTTCACCTGGCGCCTTGAAGCCTTTATAGGTCGGCAACTCCTCGTGAACCACCGGCGCTCCTGTCTCCAGCGCCTTCTGAGGATCGAAGATGCCGGGCAACTCTTCATATTCTACCTCGATCAGCGAGAGCGCTTCTTCGGCCGCGTCGCGATTCTCTGCCGCTGCTGCGGCCACTTTTTCTCCCATAAAGCGTACTTTGCCTTGGGCCAGAAGCGGCGTGTCTTGCAAGCTCAATCCCACGCGATGCGCGGGCACATCCGTTCCGGTTAGGATGAGCATCGCCCCTTTGACCTGTTTCGCTTTGTCAAGATTGATGCGCCCGATCCGCGCATGGGCGTAGGGGCTGCGCAGGCATTTGCCCCACAGCATCCCGGGAAGCTGCACATCGGCGGTGTA
>DASQUN010000600.1:0-3463 GCA_035641275.1 Candidatus Udaeobacter sp.
GCGATGCGAAACCAGGACCCCTTGGACGCGTTCCTGGACCTGTCATTGGAAGAAGACCTCGGGACGGTGTTTTGGAATGCCAACAACGGCGGGGACGCCAATGCGATGGGCGAGATCCTGCGCAGCCCTTATGTGTTGGTTGGCACCTCCGATGCCGGGGCGCACGTTCAATTTGGCGCCGACTTCGGTTATGGCACGATCCTTCTGGGGCTGTGGGTGCGTGAGCGCCAAGTCATGAGCCTGGAGCAGGCGATTCACAAGCTCACATTCCATGTCGCGTCGATTTTCGGTCTGCAAAACCGCGGTTTGTTGCGTCCCGGCTATTCTGCGGATCTGGCGATCTTCGATCCGAATACGGTCGGCTCTCACGAGCCGGAGTGGGCCAATGATTATCCGGCGGGCGCCAAGCGACTGATCCAGCGTTCAGAAGGAATGCACTATACCATCGTCAACGGCAAGGTGATTCACGAAGACGGGCGCATGACCGGCGAACTCCCGGGTCACGTTCTCCGCGGCCCGCTTTACCGAGAACAAAAGGCGGCAGCGTGAATTTATGGGGGTGAGTTACGTTCCAGTCGCGCGGGTCGGTGAGTTGTCTCCCGGTAGGATGATAGAGGTCGATCTCGGAGGACGCGAAGTGCTGCTTGCCAACGTTGAAGGCAAATACTTCGCGTTCTCCAGGCAGTGCCCGCACGAAGAGGCAGATCTCAAGACCGGCACGCTGGAGGGAGCGAAAGTTCGCTGCAACAACCACAACTACTGCTTCGATCTTCAAACCGGTGAATGTGTGATGCCTCAAGGTGGACCACCCTTGACGGTTCTTCCGGCCGAGGAACGCGGCGAAGAAATCTGTATACGCCTCGAGTGGTAAACGGCTCTGGCGGCCTCTCCATTCAAGATACTCGCATTCAGGGTTCGAACGCACGAGGAAATGTCGCGGCTCCACGCATGTCTGTGCTTCTCGCCGCGCCATCTTTTCTGTTGGCGGCAGAGGCAACATACGACAAGGTGATTGACGAGAGATGATTCGAAGCCGGAGACGACTAGCCTTTGGCATCCTTTGCGGGTTTGCTTTCTTACTTGCTCTTTCGGGGATCCCGCAACAAGCCCGCGCGCAAGAGAAGAGTTTTCTCTGGAAGGTGGGATCCACCGAACATAGTATCTATATCTTGGGATCTATACATTTTTTGAAAAAGGAGAACTATCCCCTAAAGAAGAGCATAGAAGAGGCATTCGCCGGCGCCAAGAAGATCGTCTTGGAAATCGATTTGAAAGCTGCCACGCCGGAAAAAGCGCAGCACGTGATGCTCGAGAAGGCGCTTTATCGCGACGGCACGACCCTGCAACAAAACATTGCCCAGGAAACTTACCGTTCGGCCGAACAACGCGCGAACGGGTTGGGCATCGATCTGCGTGCACTGGGTCCGTTTAAACCGTGGTTCGTTGCGCTCACACTGACTTCACTAAAGCTTCAAAAACTGGGTTTCGACTCTAATTATGGCATCGACCGATACCTCGCCGACCGGGCGAAAAATAGCGACAAAGCCACAGGCGGCTTGGAAACGCTTGAATCTCAAGTCGGGCTGATTGATCAGTTGCCGCGGCGCGACCAAGAATTGATGCTGCGCGAGTCGCTTAAGGAGTTGGATCTTCTCGATCAGGGCGTGGAGCGTATCGTCCAATCGTGGTTGGCCGGGGACGTCAACTCTCTCGAAGCGTTGTTGCTTGCCGGTATGCGCGAATACCCCGAAGTGCATCAGAAACTGATCATCGATCGCCATCGCCGATGGGTGCCACAGATCGAAAAGATGATCAAGCAAGGTGAGAACGTTTTGGTGGTCGTCGGTGCCGCGCATCTCGTCGGCAAAGATGGAATCATCGAGTTGCTCAGGGCGAGAGGCTACAGCGCGGAGCAAATGTGATGCCGCTTGGAAAAGTCACAACCAAGGCCGTGCGCGTTGCGGACTGGATGACGGAGAGCGTTCTCGCGGTTGAAACCTTCGACAGCATCGGCACCGCGAGACAGCTGATGGCAAAACACCGCATCAATCAGTTGCCGGTACTCGAGAACGATAACCTCGTGGGCATCGTTACCGACAGGGACATTCGGGATGCCTACCCAACGAGCATGCTGATCGGGCGGCCAAAAGAAATCGATGCATTCGCCCAGAGCTACACGGTTGAAGAGGTCATGACCCACGATATTTTCACGGTTCGCCCGGAAACCCCCCTGGCGACGGCGGTGAGTCTCTTGCGTCGCCATCGAATCGGTTCTCTGCCGGTGGTCAAGAACAAGCAACTGGTTGGTATTATCACCCGGAGCGATATCTTGGATTTCGTCTTAAGCGGCACGGGAAGGAAGGGACCGAGCGCTCGTCAAAAGCAGGTCAAAAAGCGCGGCCGAGTTGCGCCGAAAAAGTAGATCGATACTCGATAAAGAAGAGCGCAACACGGTATTGGAAAGTTCGTTTAATGTCCGGTTTCAGAAGTTCGCAAGTGATGTCGGCGCTCTCCCCGCCGTCAGTCCCGCGAAAGCGGGTGGGAACCTAGCCCGGTTATTTATGGACCGAGGAAAAACCGTCACAGAATGTAAACCGGGAGGCAAGCCCTTCCGGCCGCGCTCAATAGGCCGCTACCTTGTCGGCCGCCACCCGATCCGCTCCAATGGTGGTGGCTCCCACGGTCCGGGCCTGAGCGTAACCTCCACGTCCCCGTGCCCGCAGCCTCCCGGCCTCGCCTCTCGGTCTCGCTCGCCGCAAGGGGAAAGCCGGGGCGATACGAAAGCCGGCGCACCGAAACGCACCCCGTGTCAAAGAGCAGAGAGGTTCGGATTAACCCCAGTGACCGGATGCTTGATAATGCAGGATACGCCTACTTGCCGGCCAGAAACAGTGAAAGAGATCGCGGGAGGTTTCGTGCGATTGGGGGCACGGAGGTATTGCGCCGGCTTGAGGAGCGGCCCGGCTTTACCGGTGCGCAACAGCATGAATAATCCGGGCTAGCGCTAGCAGGGCCTTTTATATCCCGGATCGGGCTCTCGCGTGGTACCGCCCGGCCGGCTGGAACGAACTTCTGAAACATCATGCTGAGGAGGAGAAGCTAGATCATGCCGTCGTTTGACATCGTTAGCCGCATCGACCTGCAAGAAGTCGATAACGCCGTTAATATTACCAAGAAAGCGATTCTCTCGCGTTATGATTTCCGTGAATCCAAGACGGAGATCGCGCTCGATAAGAAGGAAAAAAAGATTCGGATTACAACCGAAGACGATATGAGGATGAGAGCGGTGCAGGACGCGCTCATCGAGAATCTGGTAAAACGAAAAGTCGATACCAAATGCCTTGAAACCAAACCAAGCGAGATGGCCGCGCAGGGCATGATGGAGCGCGAAATCACGATCAAAGAAGGCGTGGATTCTGATACGGCGCGCAATATTGTCAGGATGATCAAAGATCAGAAGCTC
>DASQUN010000601.1:0-2874 GCA_035641275.1 Candidatus Udaeobacter sp.
AGAGCGATCTCGCCGCATGCTCAACATCACTCCCGATACCGGCGAGTTCCTGGCGGTGCTGGTCCGCGCCACCGGCGCGCGGCGGGTCTTGGAGGTCGGAACGTCGAACGGCTACTCGCCGCTTTGGCTCGCGGACGCTGCTCGCGCGAACGGCGGCGAGGTGACCACGATTGAGCGCTCCGAGTACAAAGTCGGATTGGCGACGCAGACCTTCGCTCGCTCCGGGCTGGCGGCGTTCATCAAGCTCGCTCAGGACGATGCCGGCCAAGCGCTTGGCCGCACAGCGGACGGCGCGTTTGATTTCGTGTTCCTCGATTCCGAACGTTCCGAGTACGTCGGCTGGTGGCCTGATCTGAAGCGCGTGCTCCGGCCGGGGGGTCTGCTGGTAGCGGACAACGCGACGTCCCACGTCGAGGAGATGGCGCCGTTTGTCGCCATCGTCCTTGCGGACTCTGGTTTCACGACCAGTCTTGTTCCAGTGGGGAACGGCGAGTTTCTAGCCTACAAGGCACTCGCATGAGCGTGGGGGACAAACTCGTGGGTTTCGTCGCCGGCTGCTTCGCTGCGAACCGCTCGATGACCAATCTTGATTGCTGATACTATGGCTGATACGGCGCGATCGTTTCGGAAGCCCAATTTATTGGAGCAAGCGTTCAACCGGCTCTTTGGCGCGCTCGTCGGGCGCGGCTTTGGCTTGGCGCATAATTATCTGCTCCAGGTGCCGGGCCGCAAAACCGGTCGGGTATACGAGACGCCAGTCAATCTCCTGTTAGTCGATGGCAAGAGGTATCTCGTCGCCCCGCGAGGGAACACTCAATGGGTCAGAAATGCCAGAAGCTCTGGAGAGATTTGGCTAAAGAAGGGCAGAAGACGAAACCGCTTTCAGGTGAGAGAGGTGCGGGATCAAGACAAACCGCGATTGTTGAAGTTGTACCTGGACCAATTTCATACGACAGTGCAACGGTATTTTCCCGTCCCGGCCGGTTCTGACCCTGAAAGATTCTTGGCGATCAGCGCACAATACCCGGTCTTTGAGCTAGAGCCGGTAAGCCTATCGCCGGGAGCATAAGGAGGCGCTGTGGCCGGCCCGCTGAGCGCGCAAGACTTACCCTCCAACGGCTGCGTGGTCTCTAGTGCCCGGCTGGATGCCGATTTCGTATATCGTCTGAATGGAGGTCAGTACTCCAGATTATTCACCGACATTCGCTGCCCTCGGGCGAGCCCTCCGGGTCGAAGGCAATAAGCCTGTGCCTTGAGGCGGCCTGCAAATTGACCGTGTGAAGCGACCGCGGGGAAGGAATGCGAACCCATGGTCAGACGCCATAGAAGTCATTGGTGCTGCACGGTCCTGTGCCTTCGCCTTGTCGCGCTCACCCTCGGTCATCGGCTATCGGTGAATATTATTCGTCAAATTTGTTTTCACCCTCGATCATGAAAGCTCCGGCCGAAGGGGTGAGACTGAAGGCCGCAGACGTAGAAGCGTACAGGTTCCGCCAGGCCCAGACCGCAGGAATAAGCACCTTCTGGGGCTGGTAAGGGCGGCCTTCGAGGTAAAGTCCCATCGGCTGCGGCCGGAAGGCTCGCGCTTGAGGCCTTCCTTCGGAGGAAATCGGGCCTAGTGTCTCCGTAGCCTGAGCGCGTGGTCCTGATTGCAATCGGAACTGTCTGAAATGAAACTGCTGCCACATACCTGTTCAGTTAGAGATTTTCTGATCGCCTTAGCGGCTGTCATTATCTTCGCGAGTGGAGAGCTTGCGAGCGCCAATCCTTACCTCGCCAAGCCGGGCGAGCCGGTGGCAAGAGCACGGGTCGGCACGTGCGCGGTCACGGGCGGTTTTGTCCACCTGTATACTGCTCTCGACAACCGCGTCTTCGACAAGTACGGAATTGCCGTGGAGCACGTTGTTCTCCGCGGCGGCGTTGTCGCCATGGCGGCGCTGGCGTCGGACGAAATTTCATTTCTGTATTGCAATGCTGACATCAACATCGTGCGCATCGCGACCGGCGCGGACGGCAAGCTGGTGGCTTCGCCGCTCTTGGGACTTCCTTATGTCCTTTTGGCTCGAAAGGACATAAAAAAACCGGCCGACCTCAAAGGAAAGAGCATCGGCGTAACCCGGGCAGGGGATTTCACTCACCGGCTGGGGACGGCGGTGCTCAAGAGGTTCAATTTGACCGACCAGGAGGTCGCCTTGCGTCCCTTGGGAGGAACTCCCACGGAGCGCTATAGCGCTTTACTACAGGACATCGTCCAGGCCACCCTTATCCAGCCGCCCCTGGATGTCCGAGGGAAAAAGGACGGCTTTAACGTGATTTATCACCTGAACGACCTCGGACTCCCTTTCATCTATAGCTCTCTTTTCACCAACTCACGCACATTAAGAGACCGGCCCGCTCTGGTACAAAGGTTTGTCGCCGCTCTTGGCGAGACGGTTTACTTGGTCGAGAAGAATCCCCAGCAGGCTATGGCGGCCGTGGGCAAGACCTTGAGCATAAAGGACCCGGAGGTGCTTCAGTCCGCCTACGACGCCTATGCGAGGAGACTCATCAACCGGCGCATGATCGTGCCGCCAAAGCTCGTCGCCGAGACCATCGAAACTGCGCGGGAAGAAGGCACGTCGATCAGGCGGAAACCGGCCGAGATCTTTGACAATACGTTTGTCGAGAATCTCGAAAAAACCCGGTTTTCTAAAAGAAATCTGGGGCGGCGAGATTCCAGAGGAGAAAAAGAAACCGTAAGGGTGGCTCCGGCGCACGATCCAGGCGAGGCGCGAAGAACTCGAGGTGCCGCTGCTCATTCGCTTGTTCATTTCGGGTTGCGTGCTCACGGGCGGGGCTGCAGTTTATCAGCATGGCCGACAAGACGACTTCTCG
>DASQUN010000602.1:0-3908 GCA_035641275.1 Candidatus Udaeobacter sp.
TTCGAGGCGACCAGCGGCAGACGTTTGTTTCGGACAGCGATTACCAGGCCTCCTGAAATGCTTCGCGCGATGTCGCAAAAAATACAATTTCGTGTTTCATGCTTACTGCCTGATGCCGAACCATGCGCATCTGTTGCTAGAGAGCTCGAATATCCGCTCGCCAAGGGCTTACAGCAGTCTTACATCAGTACTTTAATTGGAAGCACCATAAAACCGGCGACGTGTTTGAAGGACGCTACAAAGCGATCATCTGTCAACGGGGCGAGTATCTGCTGGTGCCTATTGCTGTTCAATAAGATAGACCGAATTTGTAACTAGATCCGCTGCCGTCTATCTTTTAATGCGATTCGCCCTCGAGCATCACAGCGAACACTGTCCGGCACAGGAACTTTTCCGGTACCCAGAACGACTTGAACGATTTGAAACATCCTGATTTATTTTTGCCTCGCGCCTCACGGCTCATGCCTATTCTCGTGAATCAATGCGCTGCGCCGGTCCGACCCGGGAAGGCCTTGAAAGGTGTTGGCAGCACACAGGCCCCGATCCCTTTTTCCGCCCGTCAAGGAAATGCGCCGGAGATTCGGTTGACAAAGCCGGGCTGGGTATGAAAATGAAAACAGGGAAACGGATCCTCTTTTTGCCTCGATGAATCGCATCGCTTTTACGGGCATTTTTCTCACTTTTCGTTAACGAGGAGACCGAAAATGACGAGCAGCTGGAAGGAAGCCAAAGTTCGCGGGATCTTGTTGCGCGTTGCCCTTGGGGTCGGCGTCTTGATTTCGCTCCTGATCGCCGGCGTCTCCCACCCCGCCCGAGCCGGGCAGGCGACTGACCTGGAGCGGGCGGCTAAAAAGGATGGCCGCCTCCGGATGGTGGTCTTTCCGAGCATACGGCCGGCCGCGGACGCGTTCGAGAAAAAATACGGGATCAAAGTCGAAGGCACCTATGTCGGCGACCCGGATATCTTGCGAAAGGTCAGCACCGAGTCTCAGGCGGGAGTCTTCGCGACCGACATTTTTACCACTTCCCCCGGTCCGACGGGAAGCCATCTCAATAAATGGACCATGCCCTACAACCCGGCTGGATTCGAAAAAGTCGAGGAGGTCAAAAAGGCATTGCCGGCCGAGTGGAATCAGATTCCCATGTTCAACCACGTGGTCGGTGTCCTTTATAATAAAGAGTTGGTTCCGCCGCAGCAGGTCCCGACCAGCATTTTTGATCTGCTCAAACCCGAATTCAAAGGAAAGATCATCTCCAGAACGCCGTGGCTGGGCTCCAACTTTTTGGTTGGGATCTTGTCTTACTTCACCTGGTTCGAGCGCGACATGAAGAAGTGGCAGGATTACTGGACGCGCTTCAGGAACAACGTGGGGCGTTATGAGGCCGGCTTTCCGGCCCTGCATTTCGCGGTCGGGCTAAAGGAATACTCCATGGCAGTCTTCACACTAACATACACTTCCTCACTCTGGGGTGGGACCTACCCGAGCATCGCCTTTGCCACTTTCAAGGAGGGGGGCATATGGTGGCCAAACATGGTTGCGATCCACAAGAACGCGGAACATCCGAACGCAGCCAAGCTCTTCGTAAATTATCTGATCTCCGAGGAGGGGCAAAAAATCTTCGCGGATGGCGGCAACTTACCCGCGACTAAGGACGTTCCGCCAAAGCCTGAAATCAAAGAGGCGCTCAAGGGAGTCAAGCTACTGAACGGAACATTGCAGCCGACCCTCGTTAAGGAGCTCGAGGAAAGAGAAGGGGAGTGGAAGGCCCGGGTGCAGAAAATCTTCCAGTAAGGCGCGCGAGTAAGCGCGTATCCGGGTTTTTCCGGACAACAAGAGCTTGTCTTTCACTGTCATCCGTCTTATCACCGAATCGCATTATGGCGGCGGCGAGTTTAACGAGGGCTTGCGGGCTTTCTCCCGGATGTAAGTCCCGGCGAGCCCGGCTCCACCCGCCGCGCCTACCACAGTCACGCCGAAATTTTCCGTCATTCCTGATTGGCTGCGAGATCGACTGGTTTCCTGCTTGGCTGGAATCCAGCACGCCAGCTGCAGGAAGAAGATTTCGGATTTTCCGCTTCCAGCTAGGAGCGTCTGGCGATGATGGCGTGAAGTCCCAGGGACATGACAAGCATCAGCACGCCCAATACCGCGCCCACTCCCAGCGAGCCCTCCTCGAAAGCCCTGAGGTAGAGCAGCGTGGAGAGCACTTCGGTGCCGAAGGTGAACAGGATGATCGGTCCGGCAAACTCCCGGAGATAGATCTGAAAGAGCAGGATCCAGACCGAAAAGAGACCGCCCTTGAGGAAGGGAATGACGATTCTTACGACCGTCTTCACGGTGCCGGCGCCCGAGACCCAGGACGCTTCCTCCAACTCTTTATGGAACTGGAAGAGAAACGGGCTTAACGTCCTCAGCGCAAATGGCAGATAATTGCCCACGAAGTAGAGCAAGACGATCCACAGCGTGCCGTAGAGCGGCGTGCGAATGTAAGCCCACACAAAGCCGATGGCCAGGATCGTTCCGGGAAACGCGAGCGGGAGCATCGCGGTGCCTTCGATTATACTCTTCCATCTGGCGCCGGTCCTGATCAGGAGATATCCCAGCGCCAGAGCGAGCACAAGAGACACTGTGGCCGCGCTGAAGGAAAGGATCAGCGTATTGTTGAGCGCCCGCAAGAAGACCGGATCGTTAAAGGCCTGATCCCAGTGCTTCAGAGTGAGGTGGCTCAGCGCCTCAAGCCTGGGCGAGGAGGTGAACTCCGTAAACGAGATGAGGATAATGACGAGGGCCGGCAGGAGCATGACCAGAACAAAGTAAAGCGAGAGAAGCCCCAGTGCGACGTAGCGCCAACCTCCAAGGGGATGTACGTTCTGAGGACGGGCCTTGCCCGTCATCGTTACGTAGCGTTCGACTCGTTTGACCGATTGCCGGTACAGGAAGAGAGTGATGAGGCTTATCGGAATGAGCATCATGGCCAGCGCCGCCGCCGTATTGTAGTAGATCAACGACTGGTAATCCGTTGCGATGATCTGAAATATCGCCGTCGTAAAGACAAAAATCCCGGCGGGAACGCCGATGATAATCGGGACTTCCAGCGTGATCAAACTAATGATGAAAACGAGCATGAAGGTGGATAAAATCAGGGGACGCAGGGTTGGAAGCGTGATCTTTCCCAAGGTCCCGAGCACGGTATTACCGCACGCGATCGATTGCTCCTCCAGGGAGGGGTCCATCAGACGAAGGGCGTTGAGCGCAATCAAGAAAACGATCGGCGACTCATAAAGGACCATGAGAAGGACCATGCCGGGGAACGAATAGATATCGAAAAGCGCAAACCCCAGATACTCCCTGGCAATTACGTTCAAGACGCCGATGCGTGGACTTAACAGCATCACCCAGGCCAGCGCGGCGATCAGGACCGGAAACGCCCGTGGAGAGATGCTGAGTTTCTCGAAGATGTGCCCGTACGGCATATCTGTTCGCGCAACCAGGTAGGCCATCACGAATCCCAGCACCACGGAGATGACCGCGACGAGCGAGGCGAAAAGGAGCGAATTCAAAAAGAGCGTGGGCAGCGTGGCGGGTATCCGAAGCAAGCCGGCCTTGATCCAATTCTGCAGGGTGAAGTGCCCGTCCAGAGAGACGGGAGAAGCGGACCAAAAGCTGCCGAATACGAGCGCAAGGATCGGCAAAAGGACAACGAAGCCGAGGATGGCGATGAGAGTGGACGACGCAGAACGAATGGCTCTATTGCTCAGCACGTCTCAACCCCTATCCTGAACGCGGGACCGATCACAAGCAATAACCTCCTGGGCCAGACTTCCACGAGTTAACTACCTGGCTCAGACTCGGGATAGGAAGAAACCTCACGAGGTGCAAAGGGAGCGGTGGGCCTAGGGCTTTCAT
>DASQUN010000603.1:0-12593 GCA_035641275.1 Candidatus Udaeobacter sp.
GTTGGGCACGTGCGGCTCGTCGGTGCCGTAAACCAGGGCATTGGTTCCGAACGTCGCACGGGCACACTCCAGGGCCGGACCATGCATGGACGCCGTGTCGTAGAAGCAGCCACGAAGGTACTCGCTCGGCGGCCGCGGACAACTCTCGTAGCGCTGATAGCCTCTATCGATCCTGTCGATCATCACGCTGAGACTTCCGCCGCAGTGTGACCACACCAGACGAATGTCGGGACACTCCTCCAGCACGCCGGCCAAAATCAATTTCGTCGCCGCCATCGCCGTTTCCCCGAGATAACCGACCGCCAGGAACTCGCCGCGATCCTGTGCCGGCCCGTTCGGCGGAAAGGTCGGATGCACCAGGACCAGGAGTTTGTGCCGATTCAGAGCGCGCCAGAATTCCCGCAGCTCCGGGGCGTCGAGCGTGTAATCGCCCACGGTGGTCGTGATCCCGACGCCGACGGCGCCGAGAGCCAAGGCCCGATCCAACTCGGCTTCCAGCGCGCCATGACTGCTGGACGGCAGGGCGGCGACGAATTGAAAACGGCGCGGAAACTCTCGGCAGACTGCGGCCAGACCGTCGTTGATCGTGCGCGCCGTAACGAGATCGCGGGATCCCGCCCAGCCGAGATTGAGCGCACCGACCGAGAGCACCTGAATCCCGACGCCGGCATCGTCCATTACCTGCAGGCGCTTCTTGAGGTCTCCCTGGCCGCTCGGGATCGACATGACGTAGCTACCGCGATACGCCAGCGACTGCCCGCGCGCGGATGAATCGAGCGAGAAGTCCGGTCGTGCCTTGACGATTTCCGCGAGACAGCCCTCCGGGTAAACGTGGGCGTGCATATCAGTGATTTCGCCGTGGACCATGAGGTTTTCTCGACTGTCTGCCATACGCTTCGCGTCTCTATAGATGATCTGCGCTGTTTCTAAGCAGATCCAGAATGTAGTCCGGCCTGAGCGGCAGCCGCTTGACCTCGACGTCCAGGGCGTTGGAAACCGCGTTAGCCAAGGCAGCGCCGGCCGCGGTGATGCCTCCTTCACCCGCTCCCTTGACGCCCAGCGGATTGTGGGGCGTCGGAAAATCCTCGGTCGATATAAACTGCGCTTTGGGCATTTCCATTGCCGTCGGCATCAAATAGTCCATGAAGCTGGTAGCTAAAGGCTGCCCGTCGTCGTCATAAACAAACTCTTCCAGTAGAGCCCCGCCGATCCCCTGGGCCAGCCCGCCCGCCATCTGGCCTTCGATGATCATGGGATTGATTTTGCGCCCGACGTCTTCGGTCACGAGATAATCGAGGATTTTTAACTGGCCGGTTTCCCGATCGACTTCTACCACGGCAATGTGCACGCCGTAAGGAAAGGGTCTTTTGTCCGTGGCAAAGAAGTCTTCCTCGGAGATTCCCGGCGTGAGGCCGCTCTTCAACGCCGGACCCGGCAGCGCCAAAGCCGCGATTTGCGCCAAGCTGAGCGAACGCTCGGGCGCTCCGCGGACGCTGACTTTCCCGTCACGCAGGAAAAGATCGGCGGCGTCGATCTCCAGCGAGCCCGCAGCGAGACGCAACAGCTTGTCTTTCACTTTGCGCGACGCGCCCAGCGCGGCGCTGCCCGCCATCACCGTCGATCGGCTGGCATTGCTGCCATTGCCATAAGGCACCTTGGCGGTGTCGCCGTGCACAACCCGAACGTCATCGATCGGGACCCTGAGCTCATCGGCGACAATCTGGCTGAGCGCCGTCGCAATGCCCTGGCCGACGGAGTTGCAGCCCGAGTAAAGCACGACTTTTCCGGAAGTATCGATCTCAACGCGGGCATATTCCCACGGTCCGATGCCGCTGGTTTCAACGAAACAGCCGATGCCCACGCCCATGGCGCGGCCTTGTTGTTTGGCCGCCGCGCAAGTCGACTTGAGCTCTTCGTAGCCGATTCGCTCCAGCGCCCGCTCGAACTGACCGGGAAAATCGCCGGTATCGTACACCATAAAATGAAACGGATGTTTGCCCAGGTCGTACGGCATTTCCTCATGACGGATCAAGTTACGTCGTCTGATGTCGGCCGGATCGAGCTTGAGGCGATGGGCCGCCAGATCCAGAAGCCGCTCGCGCACGAAATTGGCTTCGTAGCGCCCGGGGCTGCGATAGGTGCCGACCGGGGTCTTATTGGTCAGCACGCAAAAAACGTTGCAGCGATAGTTCTTGATGCCGAGCGGTCCGCGCAGCATGGCGGAAGCCGCGATCGCCGGAACGCCGCCGTGCGTCCTGGTATAACCGCCCATGTCGAAAAGAATCTCGGCGTCCATGGCAACGATGGTGCCGTCTCTTTTCAGGCCGATTTTGACCCGGTGCTGTTGCTGGCGCGATTGATTCATCGCTTTTAAATTTTCCGAGCGATCCTCGATCCAGCAAATCGGTCGATGAAAATGCATCGCCGCGAAAGGAATAAGGAAATCTTCGGGATAGAACTCGCCCCGGGCGCCAAAACCGCCGCCGACTTCCGGCTCGATAAAATGAATGCAGCTCTGCGGCAATCCAGTGAGCTCGGAGAGAATGCGCCAGTTCGTGTGGGTCATCTTGGTCGGTCCCCACATCGTGAGAAGCCCGGTGCCTAGGTCGAACTCGGCCACCAGGCCGCGGGTTTCCAAGGGCACCGCGGCATGGCGCTGCGTCGAGAATTCTTCCTCGACGATGAGGTCAGACGCGGCGAAACCGGCATCGACATCGCCGACGTTGACCTGAAAATTCGCCGCGATATTGTTCGCCACGGCCTCGTGGACTTGGACCGCTCCAGGTTGCATGCTTTCCCGTGCACCGGTCACTGCGCCAAGCGCCTCATATTGGACGTCGATCAACTCGAGGGCATCTTCGGCAACGTAGCGGTTTTCCGCCACCACGACGGCGAGCGGATCGCCCACGTAGCGCGCTGTGGTCGTCGCAAGCGGCGTTTGTTGCGACCTTTCCAACCCCGGAATGTGACCGGTCCGCATCGGGATCGTCTTCAGTCCCGGCATGTCCGCCGCCGTGAGCACGCCCGTGACGCCTTCCATTTTGACCGCCCGGGAGGCGTCGATATTGACGATGCGCGCGTGCGCGTGGGTGCTGCGCAGAATCACCGCGTGGGCCATCCCAACCCGATGAATATCGCCGACGTATTTGCCTATGCCGCGCAGCAGCCGCACATCCTCCTTACGTTTGATCCTTGAACCGATGTACGCCATCAATGTTTCCTATTCTTTTTAACGCGCATTGTTTTTTCCCTTGCGGCAGAAGATCGGGGCGACGGCGTTCAGGATTCCCCTTACCTCGAGTGTTTCCGATCAGGAAAATCCCGGTTCGGTCAAAGCCTATTTCTTCTTGGCCAGGGTCGCAGCGGCCGCTTGAATCGCCGCGATAATATTCTGATAGCCGGTGCAGCGACACAAATTGCCGCTGATCCACTCGCGTATGTCGTCCTCGCTGGGATCCGGTTTTTCTTTCAACAGCGCCTCGGCGGTGAGCAGAATACCGGGTGTGCAAAATCCGCACTGCAAACCGTGCAACTCCCAAAATTTTTCCTGCAGCGGGTGCAGTTCGGTTGCGCTTGGCGCCAGCCCTTCCACGGTTTTCAACTCTGCTCCGTTAACTTGCAGCGCAAACATGAGACACGAACGCACCGGTTCTCCGTTCAACAAGACTGTGCAGGCGCCGCAGACGCCGTGCTCGCAACCGACGTGCGTCCCGGTCAAGCCCAAATCGTCGCGGATGAAGTCGGTCAGGAGCTTGCGCGGCTCGACTTCGCTTCGGTACTCTCGCTGGTTAATAGTAACCGTGATTTCGTGCTTCATGGTTTTGACATGTCGGCGACGCTATCTGACGTTCGACCCCGCCGCCCTGGCGGCGGCTTGCTCCAACACTCGGCGCGCCAGTGCCTTGCTGGCTTCGCGCCGATATTCCGCGCTGGCGTGAATATCGGACGAGCAATCGAGTTCCGTTGCCGCAACGCTCGCCACCTCCTTGAAGCGGGCCGTGTCGGGTCTCTGCCCGATGAGCGTTGCCGTTTTGCTCGACTGCAAGGGTGTCGCGCCGGCAAACACCAGGTCGACCTGGCCGATGGTTCCATCGGGCTGGAGAACGACGACTCCCGCAGCTCCCGCGAGCGCGAAGTCGCCGTGCCGCCGACTAATTTCTTGAAAAGAGCTTCCGCTTCGCGCCCGCGCCTGCGGCACGCGAATCTCCACCAAAAGTTCCCCGGGTTGCAACAACGTTGTCATCACATCAACGAAAAAATCCTTGGCCGCAACGACCCGTTCCGCGTGTTCGCTACGCAATACGAAAGATGCCCCCAAAGCTGTCATCGCCACCGGCAGCTCGGCGCAAGGAAAGGCGTGAGCGAGACTGCCGCCCACGGTGCCGCGATTGCGAATATGCACATGGCCGATATGCCGGGTCGCTTGTTCCAATAAGGGCCAACCGCCAAACACGCCGGCGGAGCGTTCAAGGGCGCGCTGGCGCGTCATGGCGCCGATCCGCAACTCGCCGTTTTCGGTCTTGAGATAATTCAACTCGCGCAAACGATTCAGATCCACCACATGCGCCGGGCGAGCCAAACGAAAATTCATCATCGGCACCAGGCTTTGGCCGCCGGCGAGCGGCTTTGCCGCCTCGCCGAATTTCGTCAGCAGACCCAATGCTTCGGCCAGACTCTGGGGCGCGTAGTAATCAAACGGCGCGGGTTTCACGTAGTCCCTCGGACGTGGTTATAAGTTATCCCATCATTCCTATTGAGAGAGTGTTTCAACGGGGACGTTTTTCCTTAAACAACATGATCTTTGGACGGTTACACAGGAGGTAGCGCCTGGCGCTTAATTCTTTTTACCGGCCAGTTCAGCGCGAGCCTCTTTTACCCAGCGAAAATCGACCACGCGCGATATCGCAACGCGATCCTTTATGCCTCCTACCTGGCCGGCAATTTCCAAGTCCTTTTCTATCGCTTCATCGCTCACCGTTCCGCTCGCGGGGTAAATCTCTACCATCTGGCGATAGGCTGCCTCTGCCAGATCGCTTCCGATCTTGAACCAATCGCCGATAAGCTTGACGACTTCCCTTCGGTGGGCAGGGTCTTTCACAAACTCGATTGCCTTGAGGGTCGCTTTGAGCGTTCTTTTCACAAGCTCTGGTCTCCTGCTGATAGTGTCGTCGCTCGCGCCAAGCCCGGCCATCGGCATGCGCATGATATCGCCAAAATAGGCCAGCGTATGAAACCCGAATTTTTCTGCAACGGCTTGCCACGGGATCGCGATGACGATCGCGTCGACCCGACCGGCCTGAAGCGCCTGGATGCTGGCATGGTGGTCGCCGGTGACCACTATGCCAATGTCTTTGTCCGGGTCCAAGCGATTTTGGGAAAAGAATTCTTTCGTCATTAGATGCACGGAACCGCCCAGCGAAATGACTCCCACTGATTTGCCCTTCAAGGCGTTAACCGACTTCACAGCGGCTTTCGCGACGAGATAATAAGCCGGCTTATCCGCTATGACCATGAGGCCCTTTACCGGCAAACCGCGGGCGGCCGCGCGGACAATGGAGCCGTGCACGGTGGCGAATTCAACCTGGCCGGTGACAACTGCGGTGACGCTGATATTCGGCCGCATGAAAATGAGCTCCGCACGCAACCCTTCTTGTTGAAACTGGCCATGTTTCATGGCCGCAAGAATCGGCAAGGTGGTAAAACTCGTGGAGGGATAGGCGATCCGGATCGTATCGACGGCGTAAAGCGATAACGGAAGACCAAACAGCAGAAACGGCAATGACGCCAATATTGCAATGGCCGTGATCCGTCTCATTGCCATCCTCGGCCAAAACCACGGCGAGATTCTCCAACGCGAGCGACCCGGCAGCCATATCGGACCTGCACTCTCTCCCCTATGATGATGCCGGATGGCCGAGCTCAAAACAGAGTCCCTCCTGAAAACAGGACCGCGACCGGAGCTTGAATGGAATTCATCGACTTTACCGCCCCCATAATCGCCTGTCGAATGTCTCCGGTGTGGGCGACAAACTCATAACTGATTCTCATGGCGTCCAGGAGCGGCGCGGTTCCCCAACCCATCGGCACCGAGAACCAGCGCTGGTCGTGAAAACCACCTCGATGGGCGATCAACAAAAGCATCGGGACTCCGAACGGAATCGGCCCGCGCATGAGAGCATAGGGCGTGACGGCGAATCCGGTGTTTTCCATGATCAGCACCGGCTTCTTCCCGCCTAACCAGGCGCCCATGCAGATTCCCACTCCGTCGCCCTCGTTGGCGACTTGAACGTAATCAATCTTCGACTCCGCGCTGAGCGGCAGGTACAGTTCCTGGAACGCCGAATCCGGCAGGCACGCGGCGAAATCGATGCCCGAGTCGACGAGCGCATTGAGAGCTTCCTTGGCGGCTTCACTATTCATGTCATTCCCCTTGATCTGTTTGCCGGCACCCCGCGTATGGATGGGTTGTCTGCTCAGCGGCGGTCGTCGGCTACGTACTTTGATCCCTCCAGAATCTGGATGCCCTCGGTTTCTTCGATCAGGCGCACCAAACGAAACTTGTTTTCTTGCCCGTTGAAGTTTGGTCCGGCGCCACGCCCGTAGGTCGATTCGATCTTGCAAACGATCACCGCTGGTCCGCGTTCCGACGCGAACTTTCCAAACTCCGTGAGGAAGGCGTCGGTATTGTCGATGGTAGCAGCGGTCCCGATCCCGGCTCCCTTCGCCATGCCGGCCAGGTCGCTCCCATGAGCGGTCTGGCTTGCGGGCCCGCCGCGGCTGCCGTACAGCTGTTCGTTGTCGAACACTACGATGCACAGGTTCGCTGGCTTGTACGCCGCAACAACCGGCAGAATGCTGGGTGAAAGCAGCAGGCTGCCGTCGGTATCGAGAGCGATAATCCTGCGCTTCGGGAGCGCCCTGGCCAGACCGAAAGAGACGGGCGTGACCATCCCCATGCCGACCAGGTAAAGATTCCCTGGACGGTGCAGGTGGTGAAAACACTCATTGGTCGTGCCGGCAAGCGCCGCAACCAAGATATCCCGATCATCGAGCAATGGAGCAAGCCGCTGCAGAATGTCCTTCCTTTGGGCTTTTTGCTGAGTCATACGGTTCCTCCGCTTTAGCCGTGCCTGGTGGCCAAAACCATTTCTTCGGAGCTCAAGCGTCCATATTCAATTTCCGGTCACTTCGCGGGCAAGCGAAAAGTCCACAAACTTATCAAAACCAACAGGCTTGCCCTCGAACGGACTGCCCAGAAGAGTGTTGTCCAGTGCCTTCTTTGACGCGACGCCATTGCGGGTCGCATGTTTGACGACGATGTCATAGATGTAGTCTACGGTTGCCCCCTCGACTCCCCGGAGATTCTTTTGCATGATCGCCTTTGATTCGGCCGGATTGCGCGCCATGTAGTCGATCGATTTGACCACTGCGCGAATGACCTGCTTGGCTTCTTCGCGGTTCTGCTGGATCTTTCTGGCGCTCGTTCCCAGTCCCGCGAACAGCGTTTCCATATAGTCTCCAAGCGGCAGAATTGTTTTGGCGCCCAGCTTGTGGGCGATCAAGTTGGCCGGAATTTGCAGCACCGCGGCGGAGATGATGCCACTTTCCAAAGCTGAAATCCTGGCGGCATCCGTGCCGGCGCCGACAGCAAGCAGCTTGATATCCTTGTCGGGATCAATGCCGTTCGCCTTGAGCGCGAACCGAACCGCATATTCCGTCGACGCGCCGTAGCGGCTGATGCCGATGTTTTTGCCCCGCAGATCCCGCACCGACGTGATTTCCGGTTTGGCGACTAGATCGAAAAACGTTCGATTGTAGGTTCCAAAGATCGTCACGAGCGGCGCTCCCGCCACCGCCGCGCGCAGCACGCTCGAGGCGCTCTGCATGTAATCCACGTCGCCCGTGATGAGTCCCTTCACCGCCAAATCGGAGCGCATGACGACGTATTGCACGTTCAACCCGGATTCTTCAAAAAACTTCCGTTCGATCCCGATCCATATCGGAGCGTTGGTCAGCACGACGGACGACGTCGCGATCACGAGATTCTTTCCCCGAACCTCGACAGGGAACAAGACAATAAGAACCATCGGAGCAATAGCCAAAGCCTGCGCAAGTTTCTTCATTTTAATTACTCCCGACGAGCGGGCCGGCGATTCGCTCTCCTTATTGCCTCCCCAACCAGTGAACGATGTCGGCGATCACCGGCCCGCGATCGACATTAGTAAGATGATGATTGCCACCCGGCACCGGTCTATGCTGTGCGACCGCCTGCAACTTTTGATAGAGCAGCTTTCCATGTTCGAAAGGAACCGATTCATCGGCGGTGCCCTGAACGATCAAAACGGGTTTGTTCAAGCGTTCGACGATCTCCAGAGCGTTGGCCGCGCGAAAATGTTTTTCTTGCAGCGGGCCGAAACGTCCTTCCAAAACCGATCGGGCTATGCCGGCCCGCTCGACCTGGCAAGTAAAAGCAGCCCCGAAAGGACGGCGCCAGTTCGCAGCCGCCGGAGCACGCCCGCTCTCTTCCGGCTCACTCGCCGACTCCAAAGAATTTTCTAAAGCCGCGCGGATCCAGTTTCTCGATTGAAACGTTTACCGGATAAAGCTTCAGCTTCTTAGGATTCAGCCTTTCCGTCAAAGGCTCGACATCCAGGCGCGCGGGAATGCGTTGCTGGCCCCGCAGCAACGCGGCCCCTTCCGGGGACAAAATAAAATCGATGAATAGCTTTCCCACGTTGGGATGCGGCGCGTGGCGATACAATGCAACGGGCTCGGATACGGCGATCATCGGATCCAGGGCCACCCAGTCGATCGGAGCTCCCTTGCTCCTCGTGTACTCCACGGTATGGGCATAGGTCACCGCCAGGGGAAATTCTCCCGCGGTCATCAATTGTTGAATCAGCGTGTTGCCTTGCCGAAACGTCGGTTGCTGGGCGCGCAATCCTTCCATGAAGCTCCTGCCCTTTTCGGGCCCCATGACTTCCATCATCGCGTAGAACCAGTCGTGGCGCCTGAGATCCAGGCAAATCTTTCCGTCCTTCCAGCGCGGATCGAGCAGGTCTTGCCAGCTCTTCGGAACCGCGTTTTTAGGAACCATCTTGGTGTTGTAGGCAATAGTGATGTAGAGATCGTACGTGTCGGTCCAATAGCCTTCGGGATCGTAGAATCCCTTGGCGTAAGCCGATTGATGCGTTGACCGATAGGGCGCCAAGAGGCCCTTGTCCTTGAGCATGATGACCTGGGTGCCCAAGGCCGACACGACGTCGAAGAGGTGTTTGCCGCTTTTCGCTTCAGTCAAGATCCTTTGCAGCAGCGGATCGCCGCCGGCGCGATAATAGCTGCCTTTGACGAACGGATATTTTTTGGTGAATGCCTTGACCATTTGATCCGTGTCTTCGGCCCGCATCGCGGAATAAAAAACCAGCTCGCCCTCGCGCTTCGCCGCTTCCAGGTCGATTCCCTGGCCGTAAGCGTCACGGGAGGGCAATCCCCACAGAAAACAACTCAGCAAAGCCGCCGCAAAAAAAGCCATGCCGTGGGTTTTCAATGTTTCCTCACAAGGGGGTATGAATCTGCAGATAGTTTCCTTCGGGGTCGAAAAAATAAACCGATCTTCCCGACTCTCGCACGTGTTCCTCGTACATGATCTTGACGCCGGCCTTCTTCAAATCAGCCACAGCCGTGGCGAAATCTTCTTTGGGCAACTCCAGGGACAGATGGGAGGTGCCGTCGTCGAAGTCTCCCCGTTCAATGGGTTTCGGACGCTGGAAGAGAACCAACTCGGCTCCGTTCTCCATGAAAAGCCGCGCGGTCAAGGGATAGTGACCCATGGCTTCCTTGTAGAGCCCGCCGGTCTCGATATCGACGTCGACCTTGGCGCAGCCCATTCCCAAAATTTCCGTATAGAATTTTTTCGCCCGGTCCAAGTCGTTGACCGGGAGACCCAAGTGATGAACGCTTTTGATTTTGAACATTTTGACCTCCTATTGTTTTACCGGCCTAAAATTCGTCCATGATCATGCATCCGCGCGAAAACCGTAGAACGCTTGCGGGTTGCGCCAAGCGATTTGCCGCCTGTCCGCCTCGGAGATGTCGTTTCTGCTCTTGAATTTCTTCACCGTGTTTGGCCACGAAGTATCCCAATGCGGATAGTCGGAGGAGTACAGGAGCTTATCCGCGCCAATGCGCTCGGCGACGTACGGCAACGTGGACTCCTCCAATTCGAAGGCGTAGAAAAATTGACCATTGGCCATGTATTCACTAGGCTTGCGTTTCAAGAGGGCGGCCTCCCTGGAGCCCCGCACCTCGTATTCCTCGTCCAGCCGATCCATCAAAAAGGGCACCCACCCACAGCAGGCTTCCAGCGCCGCGATGCGCAACCGGGGAAAGGCTTCGGGAACGCCGGCAAAAATCAATCCGGTCAGCGCCGCCATGCACTCGAACGGAAAGGCGACGCTGTGGGCGGCAATGAAGGTATCGAATCTTCCATGCATGCGCTCCGCCGCCCGCACGCCTCCGTGCAATCCGAGCCCGACCCCCAGGCGTTCGATCGCCTCATAGAACGGCCAGAACTGGCGCTTGCCGATATCTTGATCGCGAAAATTCGTCGGCATCATAATGCCGACGAAACCCAACTGTTCCACGGCGCGCCGAGCCTCCTGGATGGCCGCATCGATGTCGTGAAGAGCAACCATCGCGACGCCTTTCAAACGAGCTGGGTTGGTGGCGCAGAACTCAGCCAGCCAATCGTTATAGGCGCGGGCAATGTCGAGCGCCAGATCGGCTTCTTTCTCGACATTGAGAGATAAGTGGCTTGGATAAATCACCTGGATGTCGATGCCGTCCTTATCCATATCGGCCAACTGGGTCTTGGGGTCTTCGTTTCGTTTGCCCAGGGTGCCACCGAAGGTTCGGTCCCACGCTTCGGAGTTCATGAGCGGGCGGTTGCGATACTGCTGTTTCAGATGTTTTCTCAAGCTTTCGATGGTCTCAGTCACGTGGCCATCGGCATCGATGATTCGAAACTCTTCCATATGACTCTCCTCTCCACTGCAAATCGCGCATCACCGACGCGCAGATAGTGCATGCAACCGATCAATAAAACCACTTTCATCGAGTTTTCGGACAAACCGGCTGTCGACCAGGTCCTCGACTCTGACATCGCCAACGCGCGGATTCTGCAACTTTGTCAGGCGCTGGATATTGCGCAACCCCTCGACGGACGGGTAAGGCTTCAGAGACATGTTTGCCACCAGATCCCGGTATCCTTCCTCCGCTGGACCGCGCTCCGACACTCTGAGTCGCTTCATAATGACTTCGAGAACGGCGGATTGATTTTTCGGATTGAGGACGTAAGCGAGACTTTCCAATAACGCCTTGAGCACGTTTTCCAGCGTTCCCGGCTGCTCGGCGATGTAGCTCCTCGGCGCTACGATATCAACGCCCACGAAGGGAATGTTCACCTTGTGCGGATCCCCGAGGACGTTGAACCCGCGCTGTTCCAGCTGCCTGCTAAAAATCGTGTCCACGGAGGCCGCATCGATCTTACCCGCCTCGAGAGCCTGGGCACGCACGGTCTGGTCACCGATTACCTGAATACTGATCCTGTCCCGATGTGGATCGAGTCCGAGATGTTCGAGCCAAAGCATACTGCCGATCCAGTTGGTGCCGCCGATGCTTTGCACGCCGACTGTCTTGTTCCGCAAGTCCTTCGCGGTCTTGATACCGGGCCTGGCGATCAGGTTGTTGATCAACTTGCCCGTGAACGTCGCCACGATTTTCAAGTCCGGCTCTCCCACCGAGGCCCCGAGAATCGCCCCGGCGCCCCCATAAGCGACCGGCATACTTCCTGTCTTCAAGCTCGCAATCAGGATCGGCGTGCTGCGCACAAAAACCAGAGTTGGATCGAGGCCATACTTCTGAAATGTCCCCGCCTCCTGGGCGATCCACAGCGGCGCTATCCTGGGATTGATGGTCGAATACCCAACGGCCAATTTCGTGGCAGCTGCGCTGACAGAAGCATGGGACGACAAAATTAGCTGCGCGAGAATTAAAAACGACGTGAGTTTCATCGGGCCTCCTCGCCAGAAGCAACTAACCCGCGCTCATTTGAGCCCGTAGCTCCGCAGCACTTTATCGATAAATCCGGCCCGCGCGCCGCCCTATTCGAGCCCGTAGAGTCGCGCGGGATTTTTCCACAGGATCTTCTCTTTAATCTCATCCGAAACGTCCGTCCGTTTGCGAAATTTCGTCACCGAATGCGGAAAGTCGCAGTCCCCGTGCGGATAGTCGGAGGCAAAAACAATCCGGTCCGAGCCGAGCACTTCGACAGTGTGCCCCAGCGCCTCTTCGTCCGGCTCGCACGACACAAAACAACTCTCGCTCTTCACGTACTCGCTCGGCTTTTTCGGCACACCGTCAGGGTGATGCATCGCGCGCGAGTAGTGGTCGTCCATGCGCCACATCCAGTACGGGAGCCAGGCCGCTCCAATCTCTAGAAAGACAAACTTGATGCGCGGATACCTCTCCATGATCCCGCCGCCGATCAACGTCATGATCCCGATCATCAGATTGAACGGCATCCCCACCATATG
>DASQUN010000604.1:0-3804 GCA_035641275.1 Candidatus Udaeobacter sp.
ACGGTTGCTTATCGGTTTTCCGAATGGGCCGGTAGATTATATGGTCGGCAGCTTGCTTGAATGTCTTCTCTGGATCATTCGCTACGATCAACCACTTAAACCCGCTTGAGAGCGTCCTTGCGGCGGCGGGTAATGAAGACATACGCAACCCTCTGCGATGGTAGACAAACCCCACTATTATCTTGACAAGTCTTGACCAAGTTTTGCCAAATCTTGCCAAGTCTTAACAAGTCTTAACAAGTCTTGACAAGTCGACCTACTTTGACTAAACAGCTCAAGCAGAAACGGCGACGGTCATGTGTCCGCTCGCGCTACGTGAGGCTTGAAAAGGCTGGGGAAGCACCTCCCCGGTAAGGCTCTCAGCTGCCAGCGGCATGCGGACAATTCGGCCGAAACATTCCTCCGGCCATTGTTTTTTTTTGGAGAATCCGCGCTATAAGACGCTTTGCACACATAAAACTTCGTGGCTACTCATGAAAACCGAGCACGAATACAACGCGATGTTTCAAGCGCTTGTCGATATTAGAAAAAATCTAAACGAGACACTCCACTCACTGGATGAGCATATTCGACGCGCTCAACTGGAATGTATCGAAAATTTATTCCAGAAACAAAAGGATGCTCTTGCCGAATGTGTGGACGGGATTGATCAGGAGCTGATCAAGTTATCGGTGTACGTTGAGGAGTATCAGCGCCTTTGTGCAAGTCTCAAGGAGCTGAACGAAAAAAGAATTCCCGAACTGGGGGGAACACCCCTTGCGATGCCGGAGACTATCGCGGGTGACACTCTCGCAACTATCTTGGCCCAACGGGTTAGTTACCTAACGGCGCAAGGAAAGCTCTGACAGGGTGTTATCTCGGTAAAACGAAAAATGTTCTCATTCGTCGCGTAGTCATAGTGCGGATGCAAATCATTGGGACTTGAGCTTGGAGGCTACGATGAGCGAGGGTACCGGTAAACCTACAATTCAGGCATTGCGAAGGAGACAACGGTTATTTGAGAAACAGATTCAGTACCGGGCGAGTGAATTTAAGAAATTCGCGACCGAGCGTACTCGGGCCGAAGAGGAATTAAGGAGATCACAAGAGGAATTGCGTACCCTCGCCGCCCGCCTGCAGGCGGTACGAGAAGAAGAGAGAGCTCGGCTTGCGCGGGAGATTCATGATGAGCTAAGCGGGAGTCTGACCGCGCTTAAAATGGATCTATCCCTGCTGCCGGACCGGGCGGCCAAGGATCGCAATTTGTTTCTGGAAAAACTAACGTCCATGTCTGTGCTGATTGACGATACGCTGGCTCGCGTCCACAAGATCGTTACGGAACTACGGCCGGTCGTTCTGGATAAAGTCGGTTTGGTTGCGGCGATTGAATGGCAAGCAAGCGAATTTCAGGAGCGGTTGGGGATCGCGTGCGAGACCCATCTGCCGGCTGAAGAAATCCTTTCGGACTCTGACCGATCCACTGCGGTTTTCCGGATTTTGCAAGAGGCCCTGACCAATGTCATGCGCCATGCCAACGCAACGAAAGTGGTCGTCGATTTGAGAAGTGAAGCGGAAAGCTTGATTCTGTCGGTTCGGGATAATGGGAAAGGCATCGACCCGAAGGTAATCTACGCTCATAACTCGACAGGGTTACTAGGCATGCGGGAGCGGGCGCTGTCTTTGGGCGGCGTAACAAGAATCACGACCCTGCCGGAAGGAGGCACTCTCGTGAGCGTGAGGATTCCGCAAAATAACGTGAGTCTGTAAAAATGAGAATTCTCATTGCCGACGATCATCCAATTTTTCGCGCAGGGTTGAAAGAAACTCTGGCGAAAGATCCCAGCGTGGAGTCGATTGGTGAGGCCGATGATGGGCATAAAACCCTGGAGCTTGCCCGAAAAAAGCGCTGGGATGCGGTTGTGCTCGATATCCAGATGCCAGGAAGAGACGGTCTGGAGGTCTTGCAAGAATTGCGGCGCGAACGGCCCGAGCTTCCCGTTCTTATTTTGAGTGCCCATCCTGAAGATCAACTGGCTTTGAGATTGCTAAAAGCCGGGGCGGCGGGCTACCTGACCAAAGAAAAGGCTCCCGAGGTTCTGCTTACCGCCATTAGAAAAGTCGTGAGCGGGGGGAAATATATCAGCGAGTCCCTGGCGGAGAAAGTCGTCTTTGCTTTCGAATCCGAGAAAGCCCCGCACGAGACCTTATCGAATCGAGAATATCAGGTCATGCGGATGATCGCCTCAGGAAAAACCATGCAGGAAATCGGCAAAGGACTTTTTCTAAGCGTCAGAACCGTCAGCACCTATCGCGCCCGTATCCTCGAAAAGATGAACATGAACAGCAATGCTGAAATCATCCGTTACGCTGTGGATCACAAACTTATCGACTAGAGAGTCCTATTCCCTATGCGCAAAAATTTCCCTGGTCTGAGAAGTCGCTCCTGTAATCGATTTCCCTTGTAGTCCTAGAACGGACAAATCAGCGCCAAAAAAACGACACCGCAATCATTCTTTCGGTATCTTGCTTCCCATCCGACCGGCTATATAGTTAAAGAAATGGGAGCGTCCCGATTGTCTGTTGACAACAATCCTGGGATGCCCGGATGCATGAAAGTCGTGTCAGATAGATGCCTCCGGGTGCGCCAGCGTGCCAGCATGATTCTTCGATAGAGGGCGTCGAGATCGCCGGTGACGCTGAAGACGCCGTGGATGTCACGGAAGCGATTGAACGGCTCGAGCCCGAGGTGGTGGGTTATGGACGTGCGGCCTGAAGTAATGGGACGACTTTCAAATCTGCAGCAAATTAAAGCGAAAGAAATCCTCTCGTCCTCATCGTGCTCGCCGATAGCCCGTCTTTCTCTTATAGGAAAAAGCTGCTCAGCGGGGGCGCCGATTTCGTCTTTCACCGATCCAATGAGTTTGGGAAAATGCTTGAGTCAATAAAAGAGCTAAATGGAAAGGAATCGTAATGCAACAAGGGCCAAACGGATCGACGCGTTCAGGAGTTCGCTGCGGTATTATCTTGTCAGGCGGGGACCAACTGGGTCGTCGGTGGAAGAAATGGTGCTGCTGCCAGACTCGGGCTGAAAAGGACAACCCTCATGGCCAAAATGCAAAAACTTGGCCTCTCGCGGGAAAGAGCTGAACAGCGTGCCGGACAATCGGACTCGAATACTAAAGCACTGCCGAGTAGTTTATCGATCGTTGTATGAGATCAGAAGAAACAGCGACTACAGTTCCTTCGGTTGCTGCCTTCGCGCGTTCTTGACGTGAGATGCGGAACCCATGGCTCGATGCAGAGGCTGCGATCCGCAGACGATGAGGCGAGTTCGTTCTTGGCCGCCGTCGCTGATCGAGCGGCAGATCCAGCAACGATTCGAAGTTGAAGATTTGGAGGTGAGTCGATGGAAACCGAAACGTCAGGTCACACTACCTTTCATCAAGCGGTTTCCGACCGCTTCGGCCTCGTCCCTAACTTTTTTCAATCTGCTCCCGACGCGCCGGAATTAGCGCAACGGCTCTGGGATCTCGCAAGAGAACTGTACCTTGACAAGCCAATTCCATCGCTCTTTAAGGAGCGGCTGTTCGTATATCTCTCCCGCTTCTGCGAAGTTCGCTACTGCATCGTCCGTCACTGCGGGTTCCTCATCGGGCGTGGACACTCCTCCGGTGACCCATTGGTGCAGATTCAGACCGTTGCCCAGGCCATTAAGCTACTAAAGACGCCGACTCCCTGGCAACGCGATCTAAACGCAGTCCTGCTGCTGCTTGAAGCCAGATCGACTCGTATCGATTGGCCCGAGCCAGAAACCGATCTTGAAGA
>DASQUN010000605.1:0-6293 GCA_035641275.1 Candidatus Udaeobacter sp.
CCGCATACTTGAGCCAACGAAAGATCATTCCATTTCCCTCCCGGAATCGTAAGCCTTTGTTGCAACGATCGATCAAGATCCGGGGCGCTCATGCCAACAATCTTAAAAATATCGACGTGGAAATTCCCCTGGGTCTCATGGTCTGCGTAACCGGCGTCTCCGGATCGGGAAAATCGAGTCTCGTCGACGAAGTTCTCTATCGAAATCTGAAGAAGCTCAAAGAATCTCCGGTCGCTAACATCCTCCACTGCGCCAAGATCGAGGGGGCTGACAAAGTTTCCGAGGTCATTCTCGTAGATCAATCGCCCGTCGGCACCACGCCGCGGTCGAATCCGGCCACCTACATGAAAGCGTTCGACGGCATCCGCCGCCTGTTTGCCGCCGCCGATCTCTCGCGTCTGCGCGGCTACACGCCCTCGACGTTTTCTTTCAATGTCGAAGGCGGTCGCTGCGAAACCTGCCGTGGCGAGGGATTCGAAAAAGTTGAGATGCAGTTTCTCTCCGACGTCTACACCTCTTGCCCGGAGTGTCATGGCAGCCGCTTCCGTGAGGAAATTCTGGAAGTCACTTACCGTGCGAAGAATATCCGGCGGATTTTGGATCTCACCGTGAGCGAAGCCCTCGAGTTTTTCAAAGACACTCCTGAGATCAAGGACGGCTTCTACCCGCTCCGTGCCGTTGGATTGGAGTACGTCCGGTTGGGCCAACCCCTCACCACGCTTTCCGGCGGCGAATCGCAGCGGCTGAAATTGGCCGCCCACATGGCCAAAGCCAAAAAGGCTGGCGCGCTTTTTATCTTCGACGAACCCACCACCGGCTTGCACTTTCATGACATAGAGCGCCTGCTCTGGGCATTCAATGAACTCATAGACCAAGGCCACTCCATCGTCGTGATCGAACACAACATGGAGGTGGTCAAATGTGCTGATCACATCATTGACCTTGGCCTTGAAGGCGGAGACGGCGGCGGTTGTGTGGTGGCTACCGGAACACCCGAACAATTGGCGCAGGTGGAAAACTCTCACACCGGCTTTTACCTTCGGCCCTACCTGCAAAACCAAACCGCAACACCCTTCGCTCCTCGCTTAGCAAAGGATTTAACGGTTCAAGAGTGGAAAGAGCCAATAGAAAAAGAAACCGCGATCACCATCGTCGGCGCCAAAGAACATAATCTTAAGAACATCAGCCTTAATATCCCGCGGGGTCGCTTCGTCGTGATCACCGGCCTGAGCGGTTCCGGGAAGTCATCCTTGGCCTTCGATATTATTTATGCCGAGGGACAGCGGCGTTACATCGATAGCCTCTCCGCCTATGCGCGGCAATTCCTCCAGGTGATGGCGCGGCCCAATGTGGATTTGCTTGCCGGCATTCCGCCTACCGTCGCCATCGAACAGCGACTGAGCCAGGGCGGGAAGAAATCCACCGTTGCCACCGTCACTGAAATCTATCATTATCTACGTCTCCTCTATTCGAAAATCGGAAAACAGCACTGCGTCCAGTGCGGCCGCCAGATTCGCTCGTTGACGCGGAGCCAAATTCTCGACCGGATTTCCCGCTCCTACCGTGGCAAAGAAGTCATGGTCTTGAGTCCCATGGTGCGCGGTCGCAAGGGCTTCCACAAAGAAATCATCGCTGGCGCGCGGCGCCTCGGTTATCGGCGCGCACGCATTGATGGCGAGCTGATGGATCTGAGGACGCCGGAGCTCACCAAAGGACTCGAGCGATTTAAGGAGCATGACATCGATATTGTTATCGGCAGAGCGAAAGCAGGTGGTCGCGAAGTCGAAGCCATGATTGACCAAGGACTTCGATTGGGAAACGGTGTTATTCATCTGACCTCGGAACGCGGCGAGCAAATTTTTAATCAACGACTGTTCTGCCTCCAGTGCGGCATCGGTTACGAGCCTTTGGACCCGCGGCTTTTTTCGTTCAATAGTCGGCAGGGAGCCTGCTCCCAATGCGGCGGCATGGGCTTTGAGTGGGATTTCGATCCGGAGCTGATCATCGCCGATCCCGATAGGTCGGCAAGTGTAACTTTGATCGCACTCTCGGAGCTCTTCTCCGAGAAGGCGTCCCATTTGCAGCGCGCTATGCTGCGACTCCTCGATTCGCTCAAGGAAAAAAGCCCTATCGACATCCACAAACCGTTCGGGCGCCTCGGCAAAAAAGCCCAGCAGGAAATTCTCTATGGCGGTAGCGGCCACTCCGGGTTTGTCGGTCTGATTCCCTGTCTCAGAGAAATGTGGAACGAGCTCGGAGATGACCCGAACCCACAGCTTGCGGAGTTGCTGACCGAATCTCCTTGTACCGCCTGTCTGGGAAGAAGATTGAACTCGCGCGCGCAAGCGGTCAGGGTCGAAGGCAGATCGATCTGGCAAGTCACGGCACTGTCCGTGCAGGAGGCTAAGGCGTATTTTGACTCCTTGCAGATTATGCATGCCGGCAACGGCAATGCTGAACGCGATCGGGCGGTCGCCGACAAGATCCTGAAAGAAATTCAGCAACGCCTACAATTTCTTTCCGAAGTGGGTTTGCCGTATTTAACGCTTGACCGTCGGGCGGATACGCTTTCGGGAGGTGAAGCCCAGCGGATTCGTCTTGCGGCGCAACTCGGATCGAATCTGCGCGGCGTTTGCTACATTCTCGACGAGCCGACCATCGGTCTGCATCCGCGCGACAACACAATGTTGCTGCGTACTCTCCGACGCCTGGAGGAAGTGGGCAACAGCGTGCTCGTGGTCGAGCATGATGAAGCAACCATTGAGTCAGCCGATCTGATCGTTGACTTGGGACCCGGCGCCGGCGTGCACGGCGGCCACGTCGTCGCCTTGGGCTCCCCGGAAGAAATCAAGGAAGATCCACACTCGCTCACGGGCGCCTTCCTTCGGGCCGAGCATAAAAGGATCGGGCCCCAGCGGCAGCGAGTCGCACCGGGTTGGCTCACCATACGAGGGGCGAAAGCGAACAACCTTAAAAATATCGACATTCGCTTTCCGCTAGGCATGTGGACTTGCGTCACGGGAATCTCAGGCTCAGGCAAAAGCACCTTGGTGCGAGAAGTCCTTTACAAGGGCCTCAAGATGAAACTGGGTCAATTCTCCGGACGGCCGGGAGCCCATAAGGACATTATCGGTTGGCAACCGGTGGAGCGAATCGTCGAAGTGGATCAAACGCCCATCGGCAAGACGCCGCGTTCAGTCCCGGCATCGTACGTGGGTGTGCTGGACGAGATTCGAAAGCTCTACGCCTTAACGCCGGAAGCCCGACTGCGGGGCTATACGCCGAGTCGCTTCTCGTTCAACGTTAAAGGCGGCCGTTGTGAAGAATGTGCCGGACAAGGAAAAATCCGCAAAGAGATGAGTTTTCTCCCCGATGTTTTTGTCGACTGCGAGGCTTGCGGGGGCGAACGCTTCAACGAAGAAACATTGAATATTCGCTACAATGATAAGAACATCGCCGATATCTTTCGCATGACTGTCGAAGAAGCGGTGCCGTTTTTCCACGCATTTCCGAAAATCGCTCGGCCTCTCAAGATTCTGGATGATACCGGCATGGGCTACATCACGCTGGGACAGTCCAGCAACACGCTTTCAGGCGGCGAAGCACAGAGGATCAAACTGGCTTACGAATTGGGAAAAGAATCCCACGGAAAGACGCTCTACGTGTTGGATGAACCCACCACGGGTCTCCACTTCAGCGACGTGGAGAAATTAATCCATATCCTTCATCGTCTGGTGGAGATGGGCAATACGGTGGTTACCATCGAACACAACCTGGATATTGTTAAAGACGCGGACTATTTAATCGACCTCGGACCCGAAGGCGGCGAGCAAGGCGGCCACGTCGTCGCTAGCGGAGCGCCGCTGGAGGTCGCAAACGACGGCAAGCAATCCTACACCGCGCGTTTCTTGCGCGAATACCTCAATGGTGGAGCATCGGTATCAAACCGCGCGGACTCGCCGGCGCTTTGTGAACAAGTGATTGCCTGACGTGGCTCATCGAGTTCTATCGATGATAGGCAGTGGGATGCGTCTCAAGTGCCCTCGCTGCGGTGTGGGCCGATTGTATCACCGTGCTTTCTCCATGCATGAGAGCTGCCTTCACTGCGGTCTCAAGTTTGAACGGGAGCAAGGCTACTTTGTCGGCGCCATTTATGTGAATTACGCGGCGACCGTTGCGATTGCCATCCCTGGCTTTTTCATCCTGGACGCCTACACGGCCATGACGATCCACCAACAGCTCGCCCTTTGGATTCCCTTCGCCGTCGTCTTTCCGCTGGTATTTTTCCATCATTCGAGAAGCCTTTGGCTTGTGCTCGATCATCTGCTCAATCCTGCAAAAAGCCTCTACAGCGTCTCTTCAAAGAAAGACGGCTAGCCGGATTTCTCCGAAAGGTTGTCGCTCATGGGTGAGTCCTCTGACCGCAGATGATGGCGCGTTACGTTGAGCGTCTCCCGCGCCAACCGCCGGTGGCTACTTACGCTCACGCGCGGGCCCGACGGCACCTGTCCGCTCCTACGTCTGCGCTCTCCAGTCTCGCGACTTCAATCCGCAAAGTTACGTTTTCATAGTTGAGAGTGAATTGGTAAATTCATGACTGTTATTATTCATGGTCAGATGAACCTTACGATACGGGCGAGCCGTTCGGCTGAGCTCACGACGAAGCCTGGAGGAGTGAAGGCACAGCGACTAACCCACAGACAGAGCCGCCGCGCCCAGAATCATCGCGGAGGCGCCAACCCATCGGCGGCGAACATCACCTTCCGCCAGCAGGCGGGTTCCCATTGCCGTACCGATGAGAATGCTGATCTCCCGCGCCGGCGCGACATAACTGACAGGCGTAAATTGCAGCGCCGTGAGCACGAGGATGTAAGACAGCGGTACAAGTAAGGCGACGCCGATAGCCTCGAAGCGGTGGATTCGCCATTCTTTGCGCGCACTCTCCCAATGGCGTAGCGCAAACGGCGTGAGCAGGAGCGAGCGGCCCAGGTTGGAGCCCCAATCAAGCAGAATGGGCGCTACCGCAAACCTGCTTACGGCTTGTTTGTCCCACAAAGTATATCCAGCGATAAACGCGCCGGTAACCAAAGCATAAACCATAGCCGTTCGGGTGCCGGCCTGTCTGAATCTCTGTGGATTGGATGTGAGGACAACGACACCTCCTACGATCATGAATCCGCCTACCAGAGCAAGCATGCTTGGCCTTTCGCCGAGAAACAAAATTGCGGCAACCGTCGAGAGCAACGGCCCGGTGCCGCGCGCCAGCGGGTATACCAGTGAAAGATCTCCAGCGCGATAACCCTCATTAAGGAGGACAAAGTAAGCTATGTGAAGCACCGCGCTGCCAGCCATGAAGCCGATAGCCGTGATACTGATTGGCGTTTGCCAATAAGCGACCGCTGCCGCTGCGACCGGGAAGTAGAACAGGGCGGACATAACGGCAACCAGCCAGGTAAAAGTGGCGTGTCCACTCGCCCGTTTATTAAGGAGGTTCCACGTCGCGTGAATGAACGCGGCGGCGAGAATAAGTATGAGAGCCCATAGAGTCACAGGCAGCGGTCAATCGCTTTCATCAGTGGCCGTTGAATATCGGACAGGGTCGCGGACTCGAATCGTCCCGCCAGCGACGATGTCTGCCCTTAGCCCGCCGCGATGAACCAAGGCGCGCATTAGGCCCTTGCGGGTTAATCTTTCCAGATGCGTGCACGGCTCGCAAAGACGAGCGCCACGCAACCTTACTTCACCGACTGTAAACTCCGCCCCGACCAGGTGATCCAACGGAATACCACGGGTGACGATATTGCGGCGTAGCTGCTCTGGATCTAATCCAATCTGGTAATCACGCTCGAGCGTTTCAACGGCTTCGATTTCGATCAAGGTCACATCCCGTCCCGAGCCAGACTGGTTCGAATAGGTGCCCAGCTGGCTGAAATAGCGGTCCCCTTCCAACCCCTTTCCTGCTACAGCCCGAACCTTGGCGATCGATCGCATCGCTGCCGCGCCGACCGCAGCTATGTGAATAGAAATGACCTTGCCCCTTCGTTTCATTTGGATTTCTTCCTTGTGACCAAAGCGTTTATGTCCGGTGTTTGCATGCCATCTGTGAGCGAAGTGACGGTGCCTCTTTCCACGATTTCCTGAGCGAGCTTTCGAGCTCCGCTGATTGCCGCTTTGAGAAACGCTGAACCGTAGCTCACCCGCGCGACCCCAAGATCTTGCAAATCGCTGACACTTGGCGACTGCGGCCCGGCAAGTATACTGACCGGGGCTTTGACCTCTCTTGTCACTCGCGC
>DASQUN010000606.1:0-3277 GCA_035641275.1 Candidatus Udaeobacter sp.
ATAATTGACCCTGAAGCTCATATCGGATAGGCTCCAGCCCCGTATGAAAACTAGAAACTAGTCTTGGAAGGGGTTGAAAGGTCACAATGGACATTGCACCCATTAACGAAAAGACCGGCTATGTGCGGTGGATGAAGAGCCAAGGACTGCCCATCCATGTCGGCCATGGCATGGCGGATCTTCGCAGTCTCGAACTCGCGCCGTACAACCGCACCGGCGGAAGCGCGGCCTTCCTTCACCTTCACGGTATGCAGGGAATTACCGGCGGATACATCGGCGAGATCCCGCCGGGCGATGCGCTGAAGCCCGAGCGACATCTCTACGAAGAGGTAATCTGCATCTTAAACGGTCAAGGAGCCACGGAGATTTGGGACGACCACGGCCATAAGAAGTTGTTTGAATGGGGTAAGTGGAGTCTTTTTGCACCGCCGATGAACACGTCCCACAGGTTAGTGAACGGGTCGCGTGAGCCGGTGAGATTTTTAGCCGTGACCAACGCGCCGTTGGCCTTCGACATTTACCGGGATGAACAATTTGTCTTCAACTGTCCTTACAGCTTCGCCGATCGCTTTTACGGCGAAGAGGACTACTTCAACGTCGGCAAAAGGCGCTACGTGAGCGGTCTGATCAACATTTGGGAAACCAACTTTATTCCCGATATTTCGAATGCGTCTTTGGAAAACCTCGAAGTGAAAGGGGCTGGATTGCGTCTGAGCCAGTTCGAAATGTCCGGCAATGCCCTCGTGGGTCACTTGGGTGAATGGCCCGTCGGCAAGTATCACAAGGCGCATCATCATGGCCCGGGCGCTATTATCGTCGGACTGCAATCCGTCGGTTACGTTCTGCTTTGGCATAAGCAGTGGGGAATCCATCCATACGAACAAGGCCATGAGGACAAAGTCATTGAGATCAAATGGGGCGAGGGGAGTATTTATTGTCCGCCGGGAGATTGGTTTCACCAGCACTTTAACGCCGGCGGGGAACCGGCGCGGCATCTGGCGGTGCGGTACGGCAGTCGCCTCTTTCCGCTTGGCTTCAAAGTGTCTCATCAGCGAACGGACGATGATGTGTTTAGGGGAGTCAAGCAGGGCGGCTGGATGATTCCGTATGAAGACGAGGATCCGGAAATCCCCCGCCGCTATCAAGCCGCGTTAAAGGCGAACGGAGTGGTATAAAGCGATTCTGGAGCTAGTCGGAGAGACAGAAGTGGCCTACTACCAAGATGTCCGGGAATATCTCAGTACGTTAGAGGCGGCGGGGAAGCTCGTCCGCATCAAACAGCCGATCAACAAAGATACGGAGATGCATCCGCTGGTCAGACTCCAGTACCGGGGACTTCCGGAAGAGCAGAGGAGAGCGTTTTTCTTTGAAAAGGTGATCGATATCAAAGGGCGCAGCTTCGATATTCCGGTAGCCGTTGCTTGCTATGCGGGAAATCTCGATATTTATGCGTTGGGAATGAAATGTAAGAAAGAGGAAATCTACGATAAGTGGACTCGCGCGCAGTCTTATCCGATCGATCCGGTGGAAGTCAAAACGGCGCCTTGTCAGGAGCGAATCATCAATGGCGATCAATTGAAGCGGAACGGACTCGACATGTTGCCGGTTCCCATCTCCACACCTGGCTTCGACAACGGTCCCTACACAACCTCGTCACACTTTGTGACACGCGATCCGGAGACCGGGCAGTATAACATGGGCAACTACCGTGGGCAGATCAAAGCGACCGATCGCATGGGCTGTTATGCGGGAAATTTTTCCGGTTTGCGGGCGCACTGGAACAAATGCCGCGCTCTCAAGAAGCCTCTGGAAGTTGCTTGCGTCATCGGCGTGCCGCCGAATCTTTCCTACGCTGCGGTAGCGCGTGTCGCGCCGGAGCTCAGCGAGTTTGGTGTCGCTGGAGGAATTTCAGGCGAAGCGGTGGAGTTGGTCCGATGCAAGACCGTCGATTTGATGGTTCCAGCGCAAGCGGAGATTGTCATCGAGGGACTCGTTCCGACGGACGAGGGCGAGTGGGAAGGACCTTTCGGCGAGTTCCCCGGCTACATGGCGCATGAGGGCGTTGGCTTCTTCGTCGACGTCCATTGCATCACCACGCGCCGCAATCCTATCTATGTCGCCTTCCTGAGCCAATTTCCGCCAAGCGAGAGCAGCAAGATCCGCGGCGTGGCGGCGGAAGGAATCTGCCGCAAGCGGTTGTTAGCGGCGGGGATCGACAATACGCTGGACGTGGCGATGCATGAAAGCAGCGGGAGCTGGGGTTACCTCGTCGTGAAAATCAAGAAGCGTTCCGAGGACGACTTCGACAAGATCATTGGCGCTTTGCGTTTGGGTGCGGACGCGGGAAAAATCTTGATTGTCGTCGACGAAGACATCGACGCGCGGGACCCGGACTCTGTAAACTGGGCCTTATCGTTTCACATGCAACCGCACCGCGATGTGCGTATTTTGGAAGCCGGCATGATGGGTCTCGATCCGTCGATTGTCCCCTCTGAAGACTTTGGCGGAGCGCGTTCAGCACTGTTGAAAACGGGACGATGCAGCGTGCTGTGCATCGATGCCACCCGTCCATGGGCCTACAAACCTACCTCTCTGCCCAAACGCGAGTTCATGGAAAACGCGATGGATCTTTGGAAGCGGTTAGAATTGCCGCCGCTCCACCTGAGAGCTCCCTGGTATGGATACGAATTGGGGTACTGGTCCGACCGGAACCGGGAAGAAGCCGAGCTGGCGTTACAAGGTAAACACTTCGAGATCGGCGAGCGCGCAAAGAGAGACCGGAAAAAGCTGGACTGACCAACAGCGCGCCTCTCGGCTTTTCTTATGTACCTGATCCGAGCTCTTGCTCAGCCTGACAAAGGTCGAGCCTTGGCCAGCGTCTTTGGCGTTGGGCTGGACTTGGGCGATCACTTCCGTGTGAAACACTGCCGGAGTATTTTTTTACTTACGCGCCCATTCGTGAATAGTTGGATTCCCGACTGGTGATGAATTCCAATAGCGCTGCCTTGCCGTCTTGGGTAGCTTTCCTGGCCCTCTGAATAGCCGCGGCGATTTGTTCGGGGTCCTCGACTCGTTCAGCCCAGCCACCCAGCGCCCGGCCGATCTCCGCATAGTTTCCACCGAGCTCTTGCGTCTTATAGATCTCGTGAGACGCCTTCATATGACGCGTTTCTGCGGCCATGAAATTGTTGTTCAGGACGATGGTGAGGATCGGGATGTTGGAGCGAACGGCAGTCTCGAAGTCGAGCCCTGTCATGCCGAAGGCGGCATCACCCAT
>DASQUN010000607.1:0-4388 GCA_035641275.1 Candidatus Udaeobacter sp.
TTTCGCATCATAAAACGAGCTCATGCACTCGCCGCCCTGAGACACGATGGGCGACGCTGTGACTCTCTGCAGGGTCATACGGCCCTCTTCGCCGATGGCCCAGAGCCGATGCAGGTACATCTCATAGCGGATGGGATCAATGCCGACGGTGTTCTTCGTTTTCATGAGTTAACTCCGTGAATAGCAGGCGTAGGTTTAGGTTTGCGTTGAGTTTCGAACCTCGGACGTCGAATAAAGATCCCTCACTTCGTTCGGGATGACGTGCGCTGTCATTTCGAGCTCAGTTAGAATCTGAGAACTATTTTGTCTTCCGTCATCTTTGCCTCAGTCCTAAAGCGGCTTAAGGTTAAGGCTAAGCTTAATCTTAGCTTTAGCCTGGCTTCGATCTTCCTCTGCTCAGCCTCCACCTTAAGCTTAGCCTTCTCATTGTACTTCCATCACCAGGTTCAAATAAGGATCGATTGTGACCTTGTGTTCCGGCGGGACCAAAGTGGTCGTGAAGGGCAGCTCGATGACTGCGGGTCCCTTGACGACCGTGCCAGCGCCGAGACGCCCGTAGTCATATACCGGCGTGTCGATGAACTCCCGACGGGGCCTTGTGAAGAGAACTGGCCGTTTGCTCTTTCGCGCGGCTTTGATGTCGCTCTTTCTCTTTTGGCTAACGCTCAATTGTGGCTTGGCAACCTTGCCGACCGCGTCCACGCGAATCTCGCTGATCTCGATGCCTGCCTTGGTATAACCGGCGCCGACGCCGTAGAGCTCCTCGTATTTCCTTTCGAAAGCGGTTTGGATCTCGGCCAACCGTTTCGGGCTAAAACGCTCCCAGCTCAAGGGCATTTCTACTCCGGCAGTTTGGCGCCGATAACGCATCGTGAAGAATCGTCGGAACTCAACCTGATTGCGCTTGAAGCCTTGGCCCGTCATCGCGGCGCCCATTTCTTCTTCTATGGCGTCGAGCCGCTGGTTGATCACGGCCGGATCCGCGGGAAGAATATATTGGCAGCTCATCACGCGCGTATGGATGACGTCGGCCGCTGCTGCCCCAAAGGCGGAGAAAACCGGCGAGGTCGCAAAAATGTAAATACTCTTGATGCCCAATTCCGCGGCAAAACCTGACGCGTGCACCGGGCCGGCCCCGCCGAAAGCATAGATCACAAATTCTTCCGGTAGATACCCCGTGCGCACGACTTGACGGCGAATGAGGTCGGCCATCTTGCTATTGACGATGTCGTAGATGCCGGCGGCGGCTTCGTGGGCCCTCAATTTCAGAGGCCGGGCGATCTTTTCATCGATAACTTTGATTGCTTTCTCTTTGTTCAACGGTTTTCTGCCGCCAAGGAAGTAGTTCGGATCGATGATGCCAAGGGCAAGATCTGCGTCGGTTACCGTGACCTGTTCGCCGCCGGCGTCATAGCAAACGGGCCCCGGGCTGGCGCCGGCGCTGCGCGGTCCAACCAGCAATCGCCCGGTGTCCGCGTCCACTTGCGCGATGGTGCCGCCGCCGGCGCCGATGGATTCAATGTCGATGATCGGCTGCAGCATGCGAAAGCGCTCGACAATGGGCTCCTGGGCATACCGCCAGTAGCCCTCGGTGATCAGGCCAACATCGAAGCTCGTGCCGCCCATGTCCGTGGTGATGACGTTTTTATGCTTGAGCAGTCCGGCCACATAAGCCGAAGCGATCATGCCACCGGCCGGCCCCGACTGAAGATTGGCGATGGCGCTCACATGCTCACGGTGCGCGACGCCGCCGTTGCCCTGCATGATGAGAAGCGGCCCCTTGAGCCCGCCATTTTGGAGCTTCGCTTCCAGGCCTTTCAGATAGCGTTCTACGGTAGGGCCCAGATAACTGTTCAGGATTGCCGTATTGGCCCGCGCATATTCGCCCGCGACTTGCGACAGCGAACTGCCGAAGGACCAATAAACCTTTCTGTGAGGGTCCGCCTCCGCGGTGAGGGCACGAATCTCTTCTTCATGTTTTGGGTTAGCCCATGCATGCATGAGGCTTACGGCGATGGCTTCAACTTTGTCATCTTCGATCAGCCGCCGGATCGCCGCCATGACGTCATCCCAATTGAGTGGAACGATCTCCTTCCCCTGGTAGTCCATGCGCTCGCGCACGCCGATGACGCGCTCCCGCGGAACGAACGGTTCCGGCTTCGTGATCCAGGTCACGTGCTTGATCTCATCGCCCGAAAGACCATCGACGCGTCCGATCGCGCGCATAATTTCCGTGGTATCCTCAAAGCCTTTGGTGGTGATGAGCCCGACCTTGCAGCCGTTCTGCGTGATCAGCGCATTGGTCGCGACGGTGCTGCCGTGCTTGAAGAGCGTCGTTCGGCCGAGAAGTTCCGATGTTTCAATGCCAACGGCGCTCGCCGCCTCGCCGACGGCGTCCATGACGCCGTGGGAAAAATCGTCCGGCGTGGTGGACGCCTTTGCCGTCCACACTTGGCCGCCATCGCCCAACACCACGACGTCGGTAAAAGTTCCTCCGGTGTCCACGCCGATGATGTAATTTTTCTTTCCTGCCATGAAATTCCTTCCAGAAAATATTCTTCAGGCAGAAATATGAGAGGGAGGATTGGATGTCAAGGCTCAGGAGCAAAGGTGTGGTAGGTCAGCGAAAATGTCACCCCAAAACTGTTCAGCGATTATGTCACCCTGTTGGGTAGGATCTTCTCCCCAAAGGAGGAGATCGAATGAAGGAGTGGGAGTTAAGGGTGAGTCAAAGAGAGTTACATCGCATGCATGTAGTACGGTTGACAGTGGAGGGGCGGGAGAGTGTGGGAAGAGGGGCAAAGCTTTTGGGGATCTCGGCGCGTCAGATGAAGCGGTTGCGGCGTAAGATGAGAGAGGGAGGTGTTGCGGGACTGGTTCACGGCAACCGAGGTAAGCCGGCGTGGAACAAGACGCGATTGGAAAGACTCCACAAGGTGATCGGATTGGCACGGGGACGCTACCAGGGATTAAACGACACGCATTTTACCGAGAAGCTCAAGGAAAAAGAGAAGATCAACTTATCGCGGCCCACCGTGCGCCGGGTTTTGCGAGCAGCCGGGATCGCCGCCGTGCGAAAGCGAGGCGTGAGGCGGCACTACAAGCGGCGCGAGCGCAAAGCCCAGGAGGGAGCGCTGTTGTTGTGGGATGGGAGTCCGCATCGCTGGTTCGGGCAAGAGCACGGGGAGTGGACTTTGATGGCGGTGATCGATGATGCCACGGGAAAGTTGTTGTGCGGGGTGTTTGCTCTCGAAGAAGATGCCCAGAGTTATTTGATCTGCTTAAAGCAGATGCTACTGGAGAAAGGCATTCCGTTGGCCATTTACATGGATCGCCATGGGATCTTTCGTCGTAACGACGAGCACTGGACCGTAGAGGAGGAGCTTGCGGGTGAGCAGACTCCCACCCAAGTCGGTCAGGCGCTACGGGCATTGGGGATTGAGCCGATCTTTGCGCTTTCGCCCCAGGCCAAGGGACGGGTCGAACGACTGTTTAATACCTTGCAGGATCGGTTAGTGCAGGAGCTCAGGCTTGCGAGGATTACCAGCCCTGAACAAGCTACGCAGTTTGTGAATGGCTCTTTCAAAACCGATTTCAATGCTCGGTTTGCCAAGCCCGCTCGGGAAAGCCAAGCAGCCTGGCGGCCTTTACCCAAAGGAGTGGATGTCGATCGGATCTGCAGCTTTCGCTATGAGGCCACGGTAGGCAACGATAATACGGTACGGCTTGGGGGAATGATCCTCGACATCCCGGCCGGCCGGCACCGCCGAGGTTACGCCAAGGCTCGGGTGGAGGTACGCCAACTCATCGACGGTCGCTGGCGAGTATACTACCAAAACCAGCTGTTGTTGGAGACAACCCCTCCCATTGTGCAAGCACCGCTAAGGACCTCACGACGCAGATATCGAACGGCTCAATGTGGAGAAAAACGTCGCATGAGAAAATTGATCGAAGAAAAAACCTCCGCATTTCGTGTTTAACGCACGATCTCGGAGCGGGGGTTACCTGGAGTACCCCCATTTTGACTTCCTTCACATGATTGAGAGTTTCTTAAAACGTGCCCGACTGAAAACACCAGGGGGGTGACATTTTCGCTGATCAGTTAAGGTGACATATTGGCTGATCTTCAACAGAAGTCCGGGTCCCAGGGAATAACCAGCTGAGTCCCTGTGCCAGCTATTTGAGGCGGTGCGCAATGAACTAGCACTACGCGTGACAGGCTTCCATGATGTCATTGCCAGCGCTACACCGTCGAGCACATCCGAGCCTCCCCGAGACCGGTGTGCGGTGCAGAATCGGCCATACTAGGCGGCGCCTTGGCGGTCAGAGCTTGTGAGGGATTATGTTAAGGGAAACTAGAAAAGAATCGGGAACAGTGCTAACCCTTT
>DASQUN010000608.1:0-2540 GCA_035641275.1 Candidatus Udaeobacter sp.
TCGATAAAATCGTCGAAGCTGGTGAGCTGCTTGAGCCCGTACTGCCGGCGAAATTCGTTGTATCGCGGGACGCCGCGCTCGCGGTCGCGGATGATATCAAGTGCCAAGACGTCGATCTTGCCGCTCGCGCTCTTCAAGCGTGGCATGCTCAAATTCTGGAGAAAGAGCGGGTGGTTTTGCAGCGTCAGTCGGCCGAGCCTTTGACGACCCATGGAGAGAGCCCAGTTGGCCAGACCGTATTGATGCATGGCCCGGGTCGCCTGGCCGCGCGAGGCTTCCACGACCGGAATCTTGTACCTGATAAGGTTTGGATCTCGATGCAATTCTCGGAGCTCGATGAGATCCGGCACCATCGAGTGCAGACGATAGACCGTGACGAACTCTTCGGGAAAATTGAACGGCGAGCCAAAATGGTTGACGCCGCCGTTGATGTCCGGTTCATCACTTCCCAACGCGAAAATGCCGGGGCCCGACGTGAAGACCGAATACCATTGGCTGTTTTTGTCGGCGTTCTCCGATTTGCTCAGATTGTGAACGACTCTTTCAAGCGCGCCCGCCACGACCGGATGCTTGGTGAACAGGCCGCTCCAGTTGGCGTTCATGGCGAGATAGAGCGGTTCGTTATATAGGAGTTGTGGCGTCCATTCGAGCGTGTGGATCTTGGCAATCTCGGCCGAGACGACGAGCCGCGCTATTTCGAACAGCTCGTCGGCCGTCACATCCGTGTACTTAATGATCATTTTAGGCGTCGCCGGGTTGCGCAGGCCGGAATCGGCCTGAGGAGTGGCGGCGACCTGCTTTCGAAATGCCTCCACAAAGAGGTTGTGCTCGCGCGCGAAAACGTTGTGAAAGAAACTGAGGCCAATGTTCCAGTTATCAGGAAAGGCTACGGCTTCTTGACCGGTCCATTGCGGATTCATCGGATCCGATGGTCGCAGGACGGGCAGGTACCCGATCGCTTCATTTGAACCGCCAGGAACGGGCTCGAGCAGCAACTTGGCCGGATCCCGCGGGTCGCGCTTGACGCGCCGGCGGGAGATTTCGTCGTAGCCGTAAATCTGTGAGCCGTCCCACCAGGCCGTGACTTTGTTGGAAGTCGTTTTGTGCGCTCGGGTTAAGTATTCCTGACCTTCATGGATAAATGTTCGCGGTGCGCTCGCTTCAGCGATATAGCCTTTGTCGATGAGGTCGTCGGGCCGGCAGCCAAGCCGTTTGATCTCGTCCGTGGTGAGCCGCCGCTCGGCGTTGTTGAGTCGCTGAGTGCGGCAGCCCATCGCCATTAATTCGGCTTGATTGTGTCCTTCCTCCAGATGGGAAAACCAGTCGTGGGTCATAAACTGAATCCAAAAGGCGGCCAAGACGTTCAAGACCGGCGCCTTCTGATAGTCGCAATTGGCTTCAGGTGAGTAATTCTGGAGCCCTCGACCGTCATTACACTTACGCGGATCGGTCTGAGTGCGGGTAAAGAGCTTTCTGCTGATCAACTGTGGATCCGGCTTCAACACGCCGATACGACCGCCGTGGCGATTTCTCACGATCTCGTTGTCGCCGAGGTCGGGAAAGGTGGTCTCGAACTGCACGTTTCGGGCAAAGGGCTGATTCGTTGATCCCATGAGTGGATTCATGATGTCATTGCAAATGCCGCGCAGCGTGCGAAACCGGATCCACTCTCCCGCGCAGCGCTGCGGCCCGTCGCCGCCCACATTTGCGTACGCCGGGTGATCTTTCGGTAGACGCATTTGCGTCCATGACTTAAGAATGCGTCCGTCGGTACCACCGCGGCCTTTGACGTACTCCTCGAAGCTGCCGCTATTATCGAACAGATTGAATTTGATGAGCTCGATGCGCTGATATTCGAGATCGAGGAGCGCCCCGTTAATGCCACGGCGGTTGGGACTCAGAAGGCCGAGTTCGCTGGCTAGACCGGTCACTCGACTCTCCTCATTTCCCGTGGCCCGATATCTTTGCCAGTCAACCCAGACCGTATGGCGCCATTCGACGGCATTGGCGCCGCCGCGGCAGCGGACGGTATCCTCTGTGACCTTGCCGAGGAATCTTTCCGCGCGCTCATTGGAGACCTGACGAAATCCTCCGAGCGCGTAAACGACGCAGCTACCCCATTCTGTTTTTCGTAAAGCGGCGTAAGCTGTGGCGAGAACCAACACAGCAACGAAGGCGTACAATGTCTTCCGGATCATCGGCCAATCATTGGCTTGGTTGCGGTCTTGTGGAATCAACAAATCGTTCTTAGCGGATGGACGTTATGGCTCTTAAAAATACTTCCGTTTGCGAGAGAGCGCAATCCGGGCGGGGATTCCGCCAAAACTGGACAGGGCCTCCGGCCGCACCCGATGAGGTAATTCCGAGGACAGGATACAGTCATTCACAGTGGCCATTCTACAGCCGTTTACCCTTTGCTAACCGACTATCGTGTGGTATCAGGGTTGTGACTGAAGGATGACCTCGCCTCGATGTGGCGTCGTATCGTTCGCTTCCCTTCAGGTGGGCTCCCAAAAGTTATCGCTCAGTGTTTCCTGGTC
>DASQUN010000609.1:0-4776 GCA_035641275.1 Candidatus Udaeobacter sp.
GGCGAGCATCGCCGTGCGACCGAGTCCGCCCGCGCAATGAATCAGCACCGCTTCCCCTGAGCGCAATCGATTCGCTAGATCGTTCGCCAGCGCCCAAAACGCATCACGGTCTTCCGGCATGCCGCCTTCACGAATTTCGAAAGGCAGGACCGAACAGGGAACCGTTCCGGCTTCGAGGGCCTCTGCGTATTTGGAGGATTTCAGACGGATCTCGTATTTTTCCGTCAAACATACGATCGCGGTGACGGCTTCGCTCCTCAGCTGATGCCAAACCCTCTCGATCGCTTCAAAGCGGCCCGGCATGCTGTGGAGCAGCAGTTTTCCAGGAACTCTTGCCGGCAGATCGACACGACGAAACATCTTGAAAAAGGCAGACGACTTTTCTTATCGCGGTGGTCACTCAGACGCAACGTTTCCTGCCATGATTCAGCAAAGCAGACTCGTCTTTGGATTCATTTCGAGGCTTCGAGGATTCCCGAAACAGGAACTCGCGACAGAGAGTCGCTCTTCCCTATTGTTCAGCCGGTGAAGAGCTGATCAAGGGTGTACCGCTTCTTTGTGCGCTTGAGTGATTGTATGCCTTTGCGGATCTCTTTCATAAACTTTACGTCTAGCATGACCTCCACCGTCTCTTGCCGACCCTCGTACTCATCCTTACTGACGATAATAGGAACAGGCTTGCCGTTATGGGTAATAGTCACCACCTCGTCCCTTCGCTCCACGGCGTCTACCAGCTCGCTAAGTTTAGTCTTGATTCCGACAGCGGCATCTCTTCATACCTTTTCACCCATTCATGAATTATGACAAATTTTACGCCTGCCGACCGGGAGGGTAAATCATAACAGGTGGGCCTGATACCAAGGTATTTAGTGTGGCCCGATAAAGTTTTTCCTGTCTCTGGTTGCCTGGCGATCACGTGGTACAGAACCCGAACCTAAGGTGGACGCTGCGCCCTACATTGCCCCTGACGACCTGGGAGCTCATTTGTTTAGCGCGCGGAATAAAACTCCAGATCCTTCATGGGGTAGTGCTTCTTATTGAGCGTCCATAACCGCAGCCCCTGAACATGAGCGGTCGCAGCGATCAAGGCGTCACCCAGTTCCATCCCGTGGGATTTCGAATAGGCATGAAGATAGTTGCCGGCCTTCTTGCCGATTTCAGCCGAGAGCGGCACCGTCTCCAGGACAAGGAACAAATTGTCGATCCTACTCTCCTCACTTCTTCTAACGCCGGCGTAAATTTCCGCCACCGAAACCGACGTCCAGGCCAGGTTCGCCTTCGAAACCAATTCCGGAATCAGCTCGGCAAAAGGATGGTAGCCTCTGAGCCAACCTATGATCACATCGGAATCGAGCAGAATCTCAGTCAAGCCCCAGCCTCTTTAGTCGCGTGCTTGCGCGCAACTTGCGCAATGCCCTGTCGATGTTCTCGAGATCTTTCCGGTTGCGCCATATGCCGGTGAGCTGCCGGGCCAGTTGGGCCTTATTGAGACTTTTCCTGCTCATGTATCTTTCCTCTACGCTCTCCCGCACGAGCTCGGATACTGTCTTGCCCTTCTGCCGCCCCAACGATGCGAGGGTTCGTGCCATCTCTTCATCCAGATAGAGCTGTGTCCGCCTCATAGCCATGACGATGTATAATATACATCGCAGGGGCTTCAGCGGCAAATGCGGACGATGCCCGAGTTACATTGCATGAATACGAATTATGACCAATCACAAGCGCTGGCGGCTTCCACCGTTTCAAAGCTGGCCAGCCTACGGATCGCCTAGCAATTTCATGGGTGCAATTTCATGAGTCGGACCACGCTATGTTTGAGCATCTCAACATTTTCTGCCATGGGATCGTGTTTTTCACCATTAGCGCCTCATTTTCGCTGGCAAATTTCGATCCGAAAATTCTCGAAATATGGAAGTTCCCCGTTCGAATCTGACTTCGAACTTTCGAACTCTCCGACAGACTCAGGGCAGGCCCTTGAACCTTTGAACCGCCGTTAGGCAATCGCTGAATCAACACCTTGCGCGGGTCCGACCCGAGGCTTACGTCCGAGCGTGTTTAGCAAAAGAACCGTTTCGTGGCATACTGCGTTTCATGTTTTTATCACATCAAACAATTGAGAAGTACATTGACGAAGGCAAAATTCTTATTGAGCCTGACTTTGATAAGAAAAACATACGGCCCGTCGGTATCCGTATCCATCTAGCCAAAAATCTGCTTCTGCCCGAGCCTAATCAGGTTGTAAGTCTAACGGTGGCGCAGGAGCTCAAATATAAGGAAATAGATCTGACTAGAGAGGACTTTCTATTGGAACCAGGGCAATTTGTTCTTGGAGCAAGTTATGAAGCGATACAAACTCCTCCAACCGTATTGGCCATTTTAGATGGGAGAAGCACGGTAGCTCGTCTCGGTCTTACCATTCATATCAGCGCTTGTGTGATTGACGGAACATTCGAGACTCCACACATCGCCGTGTTAGAAATAAAAAACGTGGGAAACTTTAAAATCAGATTAAACTTCAGAGATCCAGTAGCCATGATGCTTTTTGCAGAGTTAAAGGATCCTGTAACGCAAAAAATTCAGACCCAATACGGTGGTGGTCAAAGCAAAGCAACTCCCCCGAACTTACGATTTAGAACCGGCGATGATAAATAAGTCATCGCGTTCACTCGAACGGAACGAAGCACATGGAGCTTTTCAACGGTCTATGCAAGATAACAAGTGCGAGTACCAGACAGTGAGCGTGATTATTCATCAGACATCAGGGAATCAACATCTTGCGCGGTCCGACCCGAGCTTCTTACCCTCGCGCCTCTCGCCTCATCCCTCACGCCTGTTAGATGCGTATTGCACAGCCTAGACATTTTCTTCTCGTTCAAATATAGACTCGTTTTGGTTTAGCCGGAAAGGACCGTCCATGGACAGTAGTATGCCCCGAAGGAAGTCCGATGCTTTTGCTGCTGTATATTGCGCTCTTGAGTCTCGCTCTCCCGGAAAATTGGGCCTTGGCCCGGACAGCCACACATCACTCAAGTGCGGTGTGAGTGGCTAAAGCCGTCGCGTGCGGAACTCCCATCCGCAAACAACCCGCCGGTTTATCCCGGCGCACAAGGAGAACAAGCATGAAACAGGATGCACGAAAAAATTCGCACAGGCGCAAGAGACAAAAGAGGCGCCTTGCTATGAGGAAGTACATAGCGGAGAAGAAATCAAAGGGGGTGATAGCGTGACAATCCAAGACTAGCAGCATGCTGAAAAACGCTGATTGCAGGCTGCTCAAAAAGACTCAGAGGCGAGGCGGGCGAAAAATCGACGAGCGGAGGCGTACTTGTTAGGTACGTTGGAGCGAGGCGATTAAGCGCAACGAAGCATATGAGGTTTTTTCAGCACCCTGCTAGGGAAGGCATATCAGTTGGCTGTACCTGACCATATTCATCGGCTCAGAGACTCATGATGCGAAGATTCAATCACAACGTGAAAGTGATTCGGCATCAGCGAGAAACCCCAACATCTTAACCCGGTGCCGCGCTTTCGCTAACGCCGGGATGAAAGGCTTGGTAGTCTTTTCTCTCCCCTAAAAGTCAACGGTTCGGCAATTAAAGCAGCCCTGGCTTTTTTGTGAAAATTTTTCTTTGACCCAAATTCTTCTGCTGATGGGATGACTGGTGCCGGAGCAACTCCCCCACCGAATGATTGAAGACAGGGGGCGTTACTAAAGATCACCGGCCCAGCGAGTTGAAAAAAATAAGGAAATTTATTTTTCACAGGAAAGCCTTTTGCCTTTTGCAACCCAATCGCCGACAGCTGTTGCGGCAGTGAGAAAATTGCAATTTGGCTATCCCAGTTGCGGGAAGATGAGCGTTAACTTCATCGGGCACGACCTGGAAAGAGTCAGCTCGGAACATTTTCTTGTCCTAGGTGTTTGCCTCTATAACTCCGCTCGGCGGCAGTATCAATAATGGGACATAACTCAATATTGAACTGATTTCTTGGGTTGGCACGTTGGTTGCGTGAGTAAATATGTGAAAGGAGGTGACGAATGAACAGAATAAATCCGCTTTGGTTCCTAATTATTGCGGTACTTTTAGCTGTGCCCCGTATGGCTTCTGCGCAAGACCGACGAAATGACGTAAGCGAGCAATTGCGGGACAAATTCGAAGACTTTCTCTCGGGTGATCGGCGTGAAACACGTGAGAACGATCGGCGTGACGTACGTGAGCGCGATCGGCGTGACAGACGCGAGCCCCCAGTCCGCGAAGGTGACCTGCGTGAACTGGAAGGTAGATGGTATGTGAACGGCGAACGCGACAGGCCTACCGAGATCGTTTCATCACGTAGCGGGCTTCAAGCGAGAAACGATCGTGGCCGGACGAGCCGGTTAGAAGTTGATCGTGATGGGGAGATCCACGCTTTGGACTGGGGAGGTGGGCTCCGAGGCGAGGTTCGAGGCGACAGAATTCAATGGGAGAATGGCACAAGATGGACGCGGATGCCTTCTGAGAGAAGCGCTAGGCGCCGTTAATTTGAACAAACGATCTGCTTCGAAACGGGTCAAGTCTGAAGTTGCACAAATCTAAACCGTCTCAACAGCCGACGAAACCAGAATCAACTATTCAACTCCAGACTTGCCCCAATTTTCGCTCTAGATCGCAGAGAGGAAAAGGTTCCTGACAACCTATTTTTGTCTGGAAGAACCACCAAGCCTTGAGTGGGTTCGGGGGAATACCGCAGGACATTCGAGAATCAAGGTCCAGGGTTAGAAACACGTAGCCCTCTGAG
>DASQUN010000610.1:0-12751 GCA_035641275.1 Candidatus Udaeobacter sp.
TCCGGACAAGATGGTTCTTTGCATTACCAGCGAAGGCAGCTTCCAAATGAACTTGCAGGAGTTGGCCACCGCCGCGGACCACAAGCTACCGGTCAAAATCGTTCTTCTCAATAACCGATTTCATGGTATGGTTCGCCAGTGGCAGGATCTTTTTTACGAAGGACGTTACTCTGCAAGTTATCTGGGCAAGATGCCCGATTTTGTCAAATTGGCCGAGGCCTATGGCATTCTTGGGCTGCGCGTTCGGAAACCGGGCGAGGTGGAATCGGTGCTTAAGGAGGGTCTGAAGCATAAAGGTCCGGTTCTTATGGATGTCGAAACCGATCCCTATGAAAACTGTTATCCTATGATACCGGCTGGAGGCGCGCATCATGAGATGATGCTGGAAGATCCGCCTGAACTGACGCAATCGAAGAAAGGCGGAACGCAAAAGAGAAGAGTCGATGAGGGAGAGGGAGTTCTTCCTGCCTAATACGTCAGCGAATGGAACATATCATATCGGTTCTCGTGGAAAACAAATTTGGTGTCTTGGCCAGAGTTGCAGGGCTGTTTAGTGCCCGCGGGTACAATATCGAAAGTCTCTCCGTCGCGCCAACGTTGGATCCAACAACCTCGATGATTACCATCGTTACTATCGGTGACGATCGTATCATCGAGCAAATAATGAAGCAGCTCAATAAGGTCGTTGAAGTTCTTAAGGTGGTTGACCTCACCGAAACTCATTTCCTCGATCGAGAGACCGCTCTTATCAAAGTACATACAAAGCCTGAGCATCGAGAGGAAGCGATACGTGTCGCCGATATCTTCCGGGCCAAGATCGTCGACTCTTCGCCGACTACCTACACGATCGAGATTACCGGTGACGTCGACAAAGTAGAGGCACTCATCAACTTACTCAAACCTCTGGGTATAAAAGAACTGATTCGGACCGGGCGCATTGCCATTGCTCGCGAAACGATTCGCACCGCTTCTCCTCGCCGCGAGCCCGCATTGTTAAAAACGTAAAGTTCGGGTAGCTGCGAATCGTTTTAACTGGCGATTTTCGCTCGCGGCAGGTTTCACTCTGCCAGCCACAGTTCGTTATTTCCGCAGACCACGTTCGCTCCGAATCGGCAAAGACTAGCCGTATTGGCGGCATGGTCGGGTTGCATGATGACCAAAAAAATGTTGTATTACAGCGACTTGCGTTTGACTTGCCACTCCCCAAGCGGCATAGTGTAAGTTGTAAGCAAAGAGGAGAGATTCAATGCAGGTCTACTACGATCGTGATGCGGATCTGGGTGTTCTACAGGGAAAACGGGTCGCGGTGCTCGGCTATGGCAGTCAGGGTCATGCGCACGCGAACAACCTCCGAGATTCCGGTGTTGATGTTGTCGTTGGGCTGAGACGAGCCAGCGGCTCTTGGCCGAAGGCGGAGAACGCCGGCCTAAAAGTGGCCGAAACGGCCGAAGCGGCCGCTTCGGCTGACATCGTCATGATCCTGTTGCCTGATGAGCTTCAAGGAGAAGCTTACGAGAAGGAAATCAGACCGGGACTGAAGCGTGGCAGCTGTTTGGCATTCGGGCATGGCTTCAATATTCACTTTAAAAGAATCGTCCCGTCTAAAGACGTCAATGTTTTTATGGTCGCTCCTAAAGGTCCGGGACATTTGGTCCGTAGCGAGTTCCAGAAGGGCCGGGGGGTCCCTTGTCTTCTTGCAGTGCAGCAGGATCCGTCCGGTGATACGAAAGGAATAGGTTTAGCCTATGCGAGCGCGATCGGCGGTACTAGAGCAGCCGTTATTGAAACGACCTTCAAGGATGAAACCGAAACCGATCTTTTCGGGGAACAATCGGTTTTGTGCGGCGGATTGACGGCTCTCATCCAAGCGGGTTACGAAACCCTAGTTGCCGCCGGTTACCCGCCGGAAATGGCTTATTTCGAATGTGTCCATGAAGTGAAATTGATCGTCGATCTTATCTATGAAGGCGGACTTACAAACATGCGCTATTCGATCAGCAATACGGCGGAGTATGGCGATCTGACGCGGGGAAAAAGAGTGGTCGGCCCGGAGGTGCGGCAAGCCATGCAAAACATATTGAGAGATATCCAGTCGGGCAAATTCGCCGAGGAGTGGATAAACGAATACCGTTGCGGCATGCCTCATTTCACCGAGTTGCGCACCGAAGCCGCGAACCATCCTCTCGAGAAAGTGGGCGAGGGGCTGCGAGCAATGATGCCGTGGATTGCTCAGAATAGGTTGGTTGATAAAAGCAAAAATTAGGACAAAGCCGAGCTACCGTGATTGGCAGGCAGATCAGGCGCAATGGCAATCGCAAGGGAAGGTTATCCAATAATTTTCTCGGCGGCCGTGCTATCGGTCGTCGGTTTTGCTGCGGGCTGGGAGTCGATCGGGATCATCTTGACCCTGGTCACGGCGGCGATTGCGGGATTTTTCCGCGACCCAGAGCGGATTCCTCCAGCGGGCGAAGGGCTGATTGTTTCACCTGCGGATGGGAAGGTCGTGAGTATCGCCGATGTCCAAGGCGAATCAGATGTTCCAGAGACGGCCACTCGAATCAGTATTTTTCTTTCGCCTCTGGACGTGCATATCAATCGCACACCCGTAGACGGCAAAATAGAGGAGATAAAGTATTCGCCAGGTCAGTTTATGGCGGCATATAAGGATGAAGCATCCAGTCGAAACGAACAGAATGCACTGCGCATCGTTGACCAGGGAGGCAGAAAGCTCCGGGTGGTTCAGGTCGCGGGTGTGCTAGCGCGGCGGATCGTCTGTCGGGTCAAGCCTGGAGAGGAACTAGGTCGCGGAGAAAGGTTTGGGCTCATTATGTTTGGTTCTCGAACGGACACTTATCTGCCGGGCGGTTGTCGTGTCGAAGTCGTCGAAGGACAGAGGGTCAAGGGAGGAGAAACCATCCTAGGGAGGTTTGAATGAGCGGAATGGAAGCTCAAGAACCCGGCAATTTCCCGGCCGCAGGAAAAGTGCGACTCTTGCGCCGGCGCGTGAGAGCGCGCGTATCTTTTAGAAACAGAGTGCCATCAGAAAAGCTCCGGAAGGGAGTTTATTTGATCCCGAGCCTGCTGACGGCGGGCAATCTGATCTGCGGTTTTTTTTCCATCATTTCCACGTTCAATGGTAACTACTTGCATGCGACTTATTTCATCATTTTGGCCAACATTCTCGATGGACTGGACGGCTATGCGGCGCGTTTGACGCGCTCCACCAGTCAATTTGGCGTTGAGTTCGATTCTTTGGCTGATGTCGTTTCCTTCGGGGTTGCGCCCGCGATTTTGGTCTATTTCTGGGCGCTGGTGCCGTGGCAAATTTGGGGTTGGTTGGCGAGTTGTACTTTTGTCGTGTGTGGCGCGCTGCGGTTGTCGCGCTTCAATGTTCAGAGTACGGGCCCGGCCAAAGGTTATTTTGTCGGATTGCCTATACCCGCGGCTGCCGAGATGATCGCGGCGATCGTACTGATGTATTACTTTCTGGGTGGAGAGGGATCACCGAGTAAGCATGTCACTTTGCTGTTAGTCATCTATGGCTTGGCTGTGTTGATGGTCAGTGGCTTTCACTACTTGAGCTTAAAAAATTCGGATCTACGCAAGAGGCATCCTTTTTGGATGTTGGTTTCAGGTTTTATTTTGATTACCTTGTTTATAGCGGAACCACAAATCATGTTCTTTACCATATTCCTGTTATATACCTTATCGGGACCTCTCTTATGGTGTTTGACGGCGGGCAAACGCCGACGGGAGAAGAGAGGGGAGATGGCCGGAGTCCAGCCCTAATTCGCCATCCCGAATCTCGTGCCGATACTCCCGTTGGCCATGCCGCGGGAGTTTTTGTTTCTAGATTTAGATAAGGTGCAGAGAATGAATGGAGGATACGGATGTCACAGACAGTAACGGAACACAATATCGTCAGAATTTTTGATACTACGCTGCGGGACGGAGAACAGTCACCCGGCGCAAGCATGACCGGTGAGCAGAAGGTCGTCATTGCCAGGCAACTTGAAAAGCTTGGAGTCGATGTGATCGAGGCGGGATTTGCGGCATCGTCGGAGGGTGATTTCGACTCGGTTGTGCGGGTCAGCAAAGAGGTCAAGCGGCCGCGTGTGTTGAGTCTCGCGCGGTCGCAGGAAGGGGATATCAATAAAGCTCTGAAGGCGGTCGAACATGCCAAAAATCCCGGCATTCACGTTTTCATCGCGACCTCGGATATTCACCTTAAGCATAAACTCAGGATGTCGCGGGATCAGGTTTTGGAAGCTGCGGTCAAAGCGGTCAGCCATGCAAAGAAGCATATGGATTATATCGAATTCTCGGCGGAGGATGCATCACGTAGCGATCCCGATTTTCTCATTCAGGTGTTTCGCGAAGTCATTCGAGCGGGGGCCAGTACCGTCAATGTCCCGGATACGACCGGCTATGCCGTTCCTTCGGAGTTCGGTTCCCTGATCAGTAACTTGATCGAGCGCACCGCCGGCGCCGATCGAGTCACCTGGAGCGCTCACTGCCATAACGACTTGGGGCTTGCCGTTGCGAATTCCTTGGCGGCGGTTCATAACGGCGCCAGACAAATCGAATGCACCATCAACGGCATCGGTGAGCGTGCTGGCAACACGTCGTTGGAGGAAGTCGTGATGGCACTGCGGACGAGGAAAAATTACCTGGATCTGGACACGAATATCACAACGGAACAGATCTACCCGACTTCCCGCCTAGTATCGCAAGTCACGGGTATCCCGATTGCGATCAACAAACCGATCGTTGGAGATAACGCGTTCGCGCACGAGGCGGGAATTCACCAGGATGGCGTGCTCAAGCACAAGCAGACCTATGAAATCATGACGCCGGAATCGGTGGGTATTACCGGCAACAAACTAGTCATGGGCAAGCACTCGGGACGCCACGCCTTTGATGAGCGGCTGAAGCACCTGGGTTTCACCTTGAGCAAGGAAGATATGAACCGCGCGTTTTTGCGGTTCAAAGAATTGGCGGACAAGAAGAAGAATGTCTACGACGAGGATATCGAAGCGATTATCGCCGAAGAGATTCTCAGGGTTCCGGGCGAGCCGGACTGTTACGAGCTATTATATCTCAACGTGAATTCCAGCTCGGATGGCGTTCCCGCAGCCACGGTGAAGATGCGGGTGAACGGGCAGGAACGCATGGACTATGCGTCGGGTGATGGAGCCGTCGACGCATGTTACAAGGCGATTGGGAAGATCACGGGTTCGCAATCGCAGCTGGTTCGCTACAGCGTGAATGCCATCACCGGGGGGACGGATGCACAGGGGGGGGTCTCGTGCGTTATCGAGGACGACGGTATGCGCGTTTCAGGGCAGGGAGCGCACACGGATATCATCATGGCCAGCGCCCTGGCTTACATCAATGCGCTGAACAAACTTGAAGGGAGAAGGCATTATCGGCAGTTGGTGGAGAGAGAGGGACCATGAACTACAAACTCGCGGTGCTGGCCGGTGATGGAATCGGACGTGAGGTGGTGGGGGAGGCGACGCAAGTCCTGCAACAAGCGGCTAGACTCTACGGGTTCAGCGTCGAACTGGAAGAGGGTTTGGTCGGCGGCGCTTCCATTGACGAGTACGGCGCGCCTTTGACCGATCCCGTCCTTAAGTTGGCCAAGGAAAGCGACTCAGTCTTGCTCGGAGCGATGGGCGGTCCAAAGTGGGATGGGTTGGATTACTCCATCCGGCCGGAACGGGCGTTGCTCGCGTTGCGGCAGCAGCTGGGTCTGTTCGCAAATCTTCGCCCCGTAAAAGTCTTCTCCGCGCTGGCTTCCACTTCAACCCTCAAGCGGGAAGTCGTGGAGGGAACCGATATGCTGGTGGTGCGGGAACTCACTGGGGGCATTTATTTTGGCCAGCCGAAGGGCGTCACTCGACTTGCAGACGGCAGCGAGCGAGGCGTCAATACCGAAGTCTACACAACCCCGGAGATCGAGCGCATTGCCCATGTGGCGTTCCAAGCAGCGCGCAAGCGACGGCGAAAAGTGACTTCGGTAGACAAGGCCAATGTTTTGGAGGCAACGGAGCTGTGGCGCAAAGTTGTAAGCCGAGTGCACCAAGAAGGCCGGTACGAGGACGTTCGGTTGGAGCACATGCTAGTCGACAACTGCGCTATGCAATTGATCCGGGATCCAAAACAGTTCGATGTCATGGTCACGACCAACATGTTCGGGGACATTCTGAGTGACGAGGCCGCGATGCTCACCGGCTCCATTGGTATGTTGCCGTCGGCAAGCCTTGGTGGAAGGGTCGGCATGTACGAACCGGTTCACGGCAGTGCCCCCGATATCGCCGGGCAAGACAAGGCTAATCCGCTGGCGACGATCCTCACCGTTGCTCTCATGCTCCGCCATTCGTTGAATCAAAGCGAGGCTGCAGACCGAATCGAGCGAGCCGTAGAGGCAGTGTTGAACAGCGGGTATCGCACCTTGGATATCCAGGAAAAGGATTGCCGCGCGGTGGGTTGCAGGGAAATGGGGCGCTTAGTCCGGGAAAAAATAGAGTCCTTCAAGGGTTAAATTTTGTGAAAAAAGCGAAGTATAACGTTGCGGTTGTTGGCGCCACCGGCGCGGTGGGCGAGCAGATGCGTGAGGTGCTGGAGGAGCGCGAATTTCCGGTTGCCGAACTGCGCCTTTTGGCCTCCGAAAGATCGGCGGGGCAGTTTCTTCCTTTTAGAGGCCGGCAAATTCGCGTCGATATTCTCACGGAGGACTCGTTCACAGACATCGACATAGGTCTATTCTCAGCGGGGGCCAGCGTGAGCGCCAAGTTCGCGCCGACAGCGGTACGTTCTGGCGCCGTCGTCGTCGATAACACGGGAAATTTCCGCATGGAGCCCGATGTCCCGCTGGTGGTGCCCGAGGTCAATGCGCAAGAAATCGCCAGCTACAAAAAACGCGGCATCATCGCGAATCCGAACTGCTCAACCATCCAGATGGTCGTTGCTCTAAAGCCGATTCATGATGCCGCGCGCATCAAGCGCGTCGTCGTTTCCACCTATCAATCGGTCTCGGGAGCCGGCAGACAGGCGATGGAAGAGCTGAGCCAACAGGTTGCAGCGCTCTTCAGTGGGCGCGACGTCGAGATGGAGAAGTTCCCGCATCAGATCGCGTTTAACTGCATTCCCCATATCGATGCCTTCTTGGAAAGTGGTTATACCAAAGAAGAGATGAAGATGATCAATGAGACGCGCAAAATCCTCAGTGAACCGTCGCTGGCGGTTACCGCAACGACCGTCCGAGTCCCCGTGTTCTGTGGCCATTCGGAGTCCGTTAACGTGGAGACAGAAAAGAAGCTGACCGCCGCGGATGTCAAAGCCATACTGCGCGAAGCGCCTGGAGTTATCGTAGCGGACGAACCGCAGAATAATGTCTACCCCATGACCATCGACGCCACGGGGAAAGATGCAACCTTTGTCGGCAGGATCCGTGAGGACAGCTCCGTGCCGAACGGTCTCAATCTCTGGGTCGTGGCGGACAATTTGCGCAAGGGCGCAGCGCTCAATGCTGTGCAGATTGCGGAGATTCTAATACGCGACTATCTCTGAGCCCATAGCAGCACCCCCCGTGCGGTGAGATCTCCGATTAACCGCAGTGAATATCAAGCTGACCATCGAGTACGACGGGACGAACTACCACGGCTGGCAAATCCAGCCGAACGGCAACACTATTCAGGCGGTTTTAGAACGGGCCATCTCCACCTTTTTGGGAACCCCGGCCCGCATCATCGGTGCGGGGCGGACCGATGCGGGTGTGCATGCGCTTGGTCAGACGGCTAATTTTTTCTGCGATAGAGAAGTCGATCTGTACCGCTTGCAGAGAGGGCTCAATGCGCTGACACCGGACGATATCGTCATACGAAGAGTCGAAGTCATGGGAACTTCTTTCGATGCCCGGCGTCATGCACAGAGCCGCGTTTATGAATACCGTATCTGGAACTCTCCTTGGCCATCGCCTTTTCACGCTCGGTATTCGTGGCATGTTCACGATCCCTTACACATCGAGGCTATGGAAAACGCCATTTCTCATCTCGAAGGAGAGCACGACTTTTCCTCGTTTCAGGCCGCGGCGTGTGACGCGGCCCATGCGGTTCGAAGAGTCTACTGGAATTCACTCGAATCACACGGAACCCTGCTCGTCTATACGATCGAGGCGACGGCGTTCCTCAGGCATATGGTGCGCAACGTCATCGGCAGTCTGGTTGAGGTGGGGCGTGGCGAACGAACGCCGCAAACTTTTTCGGAATTGCTGGACGTGCGTGATCGGACTCAAGCCGGGCCTACGGCTCCGCCGCATGGACTATTCTTGGTGGAAGTCAAATACTAGGAATGACTTCGGTTAGAGGCCCGTGTTCGATTGACAGGCGTCAGGAGTTTCTCTTATACGTTCATAAGCGAGATATGACTCTCCGATCCCACCCGAGGAGGGATGGCCATGATGCCCGCACACGATAACTTTTATGATATCTATTCCAAGGCGAAAAAAATTAACATCAAATGGCCGAACAACGCCCGGATGGCGGTCGCATTGGCGGGTAATCTAGAAGCTTGGACCGAGACCCCGAGCCCGAAGCTGCGGCGGACGCGCCATGTCGGCGGATCGAATCCGATTAAAGAGGACGATGTGAAGTCGCAGTACGATTGTCGCACCGCGAGCGAGAACGATTACGGGGGGCGAACCGGCGTCTGGCGAATTCTGCGCATATTAGACAAATACGGCGTGAAGGCGTCATTTAATACCAATGCGCTTTGCATCCATCGTTACCCTGAAGCGGTGAAGGCGGTGCACGATAGCGGGCATGAAATCGTCGGACACTCCTATGCCGAGGACGTCCAGCTAATTCATCTGTCCGAAGAAGAGGAGCGCGAGGAAATCCGGACCTGCGCAAAGATGTTCCAGGATTTTGTCGGCGTAAGGCCCACAGGTTGGCTCACTTCGGGTATGCGCCATACCGAGCGCACGCTGGGTATCTTGGCGGACGAAGGGTTTCTCTGGCATGGCGATGCAGTCAACGACGACAATCCATACCCCGTGAATATCAACGGGAAGACAATGATCATCGTTCCTTACAAGAACGCGATCAGCGGCCTGAACGATACGGGGATGTATCGCAGGGGTATTACGGCCCGTGACGTATTCAATTCGTTCAAGGACGAGTTCGATCTTCTCTACGAGGAATCCGCCGAGGAGCCAAAAATGTTGACTTTGGCCATGCACTGCCAGATGGCGTTCCCGGCGACTGGCAGGGTTTACGACGAGGCGATCAGATACGCGAAGTCGTTTTCAGATGTTTGGTTCGCCAGGCGAATCGAAATTGTCAAATGGGTGAAGGAGCACTGTCTATAGGGGAACGGGAACCAGAGTGTAGGAGTATTGGAGTGATGCGCCAAAGCCGTGTCTCGGTCCATTGCTCGATGACCATGCCTTTAAGGAGGGTCCATGTGTGACACAGCCGATGACGGGGTCGGTATTGGCAATGCGGTTCCGGAACGAGAACGATTGAGACGCGTGGGACTGCGCTCCGCGGACCTTGCGGAGTTGATGCCCTTCGCGCGTCAGCTGGCTAGCAGGCGCGAGAACCGCGATAGCCACATCGGATTTGTTGGATACAACAAAACGGTACCCGGCAACCGAGTGCTGATTGCCGTGGACCGTGAGTACGACGTCGGGGTGCCCCACGCGGTTGCCGAAGCGCTGCGAGAGAAAGGGGCGCATGTGGATATCTTGGTCGCTGATATGGGCGACCCAGATCGGAAGTTTGATCATCTCGACGAGATCAATGTCATCATGCGACGGGAACCCTGGGACAGAAATCCGCGCCGCTGGGAAGGCATGCCCTACATTGAAGATTTTGCTTTGCGAGCCGGTTACGACCTGTTGGTGCACGGCAAGGGCGGACCGATTCCCAAGACGGAATTTCGCTACGAGCAAATCCCGTGGTTGCGCACCGAACATTTTCTCCAGCGCTCGACCACGTATCCCCTAGACTTGCACCTGCTCATCAATAAGAAGAGCTGGGATCCGATCTGGGAATACGGGCGAGGAGGGCGCGCTCGACTCATGGATGCCGAAGGCACCGACATTTCCTGGACTTATTGGAAAGAATACTATGATGGCACGCGATATGGGTTTTCTTCGACGCCGCGAAACGGGCATCTCTTCGGCCATCCCGTGCCGCCGATCATCGCGAAGGAAGACGCTACGGGCGTGGTCGCCGGCACAACCAGCCATTTTGCGCGGGCCTTCCCACAAGTCAAAGTCGAGCTCGAGGGAGGCCAAATCGTAAAGATCTCAGGCGGAGCAGCCTACGGTGATGCGTGGCGCGGTTTACTGGACGAGAGCAAGCGCACGCAATATCCTTGCTTTCCTCGACCAGGCCTCTTTTATCTGTGGGAAGTCGCCATCGGCACGAATCCAAAGATTCTCAGGCCCAGCCACATTGAGCGCCATTCTTCGGGTGGTTTCGAATGGGAGCGCCGCCGGTCCGGTGTGATCCACATGGGCTTCGGTACGCTCTGGCGTTCGGCAGAAGAGAAGTGGGCCGGTGAGCGGGGAATTCTCTACGGCCACTTGCATATTCATCTGCTGTTTCCAACTTTCTCCGTCACGACGAAGAGCGGAAAGGAATATACGATCATTCGCAACGGTCGATTGACGGCCCTGGACGATCCGGAGGTGCGGAATCTTGCGGAAAAATACGGTGACCCGGATGATCTTCTGCGAGAAGACTGGATTCCCCAAATTCCGGGCATAACAGCGTCGGGTTCCTATAGCGATTATGCGAAAGATCCCGGTGCCTGGATCTATAGGGAGTCGGTGTAACTTCTGCAGACGTAGAGCGTGCAGGGCTGCCAGGCCTGCACGGGCGTGATTATTCCGCCCAGTTTCCGCCGACATCCGACCTAAGCCCGCGTATCGAACCGTCTACGTTTACCGCCTTATGGGCGCTCGTTTGTGCTCTTGAAGTCATAGATAGGGGTGGATATTATCCCTCGAAGGAGATTTTCCGAATGGCCGGCAGGACCTTATACGATAAGATTTGGGAATCCCATGCCGTGGGCATTCTTCCGACAGGACAGACTCAGCTCTTTATCGGGTTGCATCTGATACACGAAATTACCACGGCTCCAGCTTTCGACATGCTACGCGAAAAGGGTATGGATGTCGCCTTTCCGGAGCGCACCTTTGCGACTGTAGACCATATTGTGCCCACGGATATTCGCACCCGGCCGTTTCTCGATGCCGAGGCAGAGGAGCTGACCAAGGCACTCGAGAAGAATGTTCAACAGTTTGGCGTTGAATTTTTCGGTTTGGAGAGCCCGAACCAAGGAATCGTCCACGTGATTGGACCTCAGCTCGGCTTGACTCAGCCGGGAATGACGCTTGCCTGCGGCGACAGTCATACCAGCACGCATGGAGCTTTCGGCACGCTTGCCTTCGGCATCGGCACCAGCCAAGTGCGGGATGTCCTCGCGACCCAGACGCTGGCGATGGATAAGCTCATGGTCCGGCGCATCAATGTGAATGGCGCGCTCGGAACGGGCGTCTATGCCAAGGACGTCATCCTCAATATCATCCGGCGACTGGGGGTCAGTGGCGGCAAAGGCTTCGCTTACGAATACGGCGGCTCAGTGATCGATAAGATGAACATGGAAGAGCGAATGACCGTTTGCAACATGAGCATCGAAGGCGGCGCGTTGGTCGGCTACGTCAATCCGGATCAGACGACTTTTGACTACCTCAAAGGTCGGCGATACGTTCCGATCGGAGCGGATTTCGATCGTGCGGTCAGATATTGGACATCAGCCGCTTCGGATTCAAACGCGCAATATGACGATGTGGTGAATCTCGAGGGAAAGGAAATCGAGCCGACGGTTACCTGGGGAATCAATCCCGGTCAAGCGGTCGGGATCTTGGAAAAGCTGCCTCACCCAGAAGAATACCGTGATCCCGATGGAGCACAAAAAGCCTATGAGCATATGGGTTGGGAGCCGGGCGCGGCAATTTTGGGAACGCCGATCAATGTGGCCTTCGTCGGCTCCTGCACGAACTCCCGCATAACGGATCTGCGCGCGGCGGCGAAGATTGCAAAAGGGCGAAAGGTGAAAGCTGGTGTTCGCGCGCTGGTCGTTCCTGGCTCCACGGAGATCAAGAAACTTGCAGAGCAAGAGGAACTTCATGAGGTTTTCAAAGCCGCCGGATTCGAATGGCGTGACGCGGGCTGTTCGATGTGTTTGGCGATGAATCCTGACAAACTCACTGGACGCGAGATTTGCGCTTCGTCTTCAAACCGCAACTTCATCGGTCGCCAGGGGAGTCCCGGTGGCCGGACGCTGCTGATGAGCCCGGCGATGGTGGCGGCGGCGGCATTGAACGGTCGAGTTGTGGACGTGCGCGAATATTTTTAACAAGGCGCATTATGAGCAGTATCGTCAAGATTATAAATATCAGCGGTACTGGAATTCCGATTCGAGGTAACGACATCGATACCGACCGGATCATTCCGGCGCGCTATTTGAAAGAAGTGACTTTCGCCCGCATGGGAGACTACCCGTTTTTTGACGAGCGATTCGATTCAACCGGAAAGCCTAAGACCCATCCATTCAATGACTCCAAGTACAATGGGGCATCCATTCTCTTTGTGAACCAAAACTTCGGTTGTGGTTCCTCACGCGAGCATGCCCCACAGGCGCTTAACCGCTTTGGCATCCAGGCCATTGTGGG
>DASQUN010000611.1:0-17240 GCA_035641275.1 Candidatus Udaeobacter sp.
TCTCTTGAAACGATGAACTTATAGTCAAATGTGTTAAGAAACCCCGCAATCATGACAATCCCTGAACCCTGAAGGCTACTTTGGATTACTGGAGCGCCAGCGACTTGCGCGGCCACGACGTCTCCAGAAACCAGCGTTTGCACCATCCGGCTGCCGCTCTCGACAAAGAGAATTTGAGCGTCTAGACCGTGCTTGCGGAAAAATCCGGCCTCATAGGCCACCCAAGTCGGCAACTGGTTGGGTGAGATGGCGCTATAGCCAATGATTATTTTTTTCAAGCCTTGCGGCGCCGTGCCTTCCGCAGCCCCTAGAGTCATTGGGGAGAATGCTCCTATGATCCAGACGGAGAATAGGGCAATGATTAATCCAAATGAAAATTGTCTTAGATTCTTACGCATGTCTAATCTCCTTTTTTTGACGAACGAGCTTCTACTCTCTGTTGAGACGGACCATGGCCGCTTTTAGGCTGGCTCTCATTCGTTCGAGAGATCGAGCGAGTTCGCCGACTTCATCGTTTGATTGCATGGAGACGGTGTTATCCAGATGGCCGCGGCTGATATCGTCAGCAATGGACTTCAACTCAAGAATAGGGCGAACCGTTTTGCTAGCGAGCATGACCGAGAGCCCGGTTCCAACGACAAGACAAATTGCTATCAAACCGACGATCGGCAGTACCGTGGCGCGTACATCTTGTTGGACCGCGTCGGCCCAAAGCCCAACGTGGACGGCTCCGAGCTGTCCATCGAGGACGGGAACCTGAGTCTCGTATACCGTCTTTCCACGGATGTTCGTGACTCTCGAGCTCGCTACCCGATAATTGACGGCACCGGATGCATTCTTTAGTTCGGCAGGAAACGGCTGCAAACTGCTCGCGAGAATCTCGGCTTGGGAACCTTGGATGTACGCGTAAGCCACCCCGTCCAATCTGCCGTATTTGGCGATCAGCGCATCGAGTTCAAGGGTGCTTTTTCTCGAGACGTAGCCGGCTGATGCGTCGCTGAGGTTGGTGGCGATCGCCGCGGAACGTAACGCAACCTGTTTCTCCAGCGCATTGCTCGTAAAGTAGAAGACGATCCCGATCACGAAGACGCCGAGTAGGAGAATAAGCCCGCTGAAGCTCGCGGTAATCTTCCATTTCAAGCTGCCTCGCTGCCACGCGACGGTCGCGGGTTTCGCGACCTTGGGACTTTCGATGGACATCGATTCCTGAGGCATTTTTCCCTCCTACGGTGATTGCGCTAGGTTAGAATCTCTTAAAATTTGCGATTTCTTGTAATACGGACTCTTCGAATCGGTTTCTAATATTCCCGTCAGAAATCTCCCGGCCAATCAGCGTAATCAGTTCGTCGAGTTTGGCTTCAGGAAAACTATCCAGCGATTCACCGAGCTCTTCGATTTGGTCGCGTAAAACCAGAGGAGCCATAGGGCCCATGACTTCTGTTAGTAGCGATTTAATGCGGTCCAGAAGAGCGGCCGGAACAGCATCGACAGGGGGTTTGGACGACGGCGGGACCATTTCGACAAGCCCCGACTTGTGGAGACTAAAAATGACCTTAGCCGTATAAGCGTAAGGAATGCGCAGCGTCTCAGCGATCTCCTGCACACTGCGCATGCCGTCGATCTTGCTCAATACCCGCCAGCCAACATGGGGCACCGTTACAGGACCATTTTGCTCTTCCCCCAAATCGGCGATGCGAAAAACGGTCTTTCCAGAAGGAATGACGTCGAGGATGGTTTCCCATTCTCGGCTCATATTCTTTACTTCCTCCAGTATCTCTCCTGACGTCTTCTTGATTGTGGAAGCCGTGGGCTTTCCGTTCGGAACCAGGGCAAACGATCCTTCTCCCCAAGTCACCGGATAAAGAATGGCTTTTTCGCCCTCCCCGATGGGGCAGGTCGCGTGAACAATACTGCCTTCATCGAAATAAACTTCGACGTTTTCCTTGCCGCGTGAAAGCTTCAATACTCCCGACTTTTTTCCTCCCGTGGCAAGAAGGAGAATGTCATTGAGGCTGATTTGCGAAAGATTACCTTGCATGCTCTTGTCCATTATAAGTCTAACCCGACTAATATAAGTTTAACCCGACTAACGGTCCTCCAACGAGCGCTTAGAATTGTTCGATCCTTGAGCTTTTTTTATGTGCTCGTTCATTTCGTCGTGGCCGCTAAGCGTGATTTTCAGGGTTTTGATCACGGTCAGGCTTTTGCTGATGCCGACCATCTGATCTAAGGTCGATTTAATTTGGCTCTGTAACAAATCGACCTCCTCCGTGGAAATATTCTCCAGCTGGGTTTGCAGCTCATCGTACAGCCGCGTAATGTTGTCGATTTGTCCAAGCGACGCGGCTTTCTGAGTAATATCCTCGTAAAGCCGAGATATGTCTTCCGTCAGATTTTGTAATTCGTTCTTCATTATTGTTCTCCAACCTTTTTTATTGTTTTCGTTTTGCCGATTTTTTTATCCGGGACAACTCCTGCTTCACCTGCTGCCGCCGGTCCGGTATTTTCGCTCGAAATGGTATTCACGTTCGCCGATGTTCCGGTTGCCCTGGAGGTGTCGGCGGCCGAATGACCTGTAAATGGACTAGGAGGAGGATACGCTGATTTCGGAGCAGAAAAGAAGTAGAAGCCCGCGAGGATAGCTCCCAATAGCAAGAACGCGGCGATCACTCCAGTTTTCAAGTTTATGGGACTCTGCTGAGAGTAAAGATCATATTCTCCGTAATCTTTGATCAGCTTTTTCAGCTGGCGGTCCAGTTCCCCTTCCTTTTTCAGGCTGGCCACGTCGGTCTTGGTAAATTCCTCATCTCGAGGTGTTGATGGGGCCTGCTTTTCTTGTCTATTGGCTTTTGCGGCTGGCTTTATTAGCGCAGGGAGGTTAGGCGTCGGCGCGAACTCTCCGTAGTTCTTGATGAGATCGTCCAAAAGGCGCTGATCGAAATCAGTACTTACAGGAAGGAGGGTCTTTGCTCCGGTTTTGGTAGCAACTTCTTCCGGGAGCTGGACGAGCGCTTCTATTGTTGGGACTTCATTGACCCTGTTTTCTAAGCCTGCGCTATGACTTTCCACTTCCGGGCTTTGTGAGGGTTGCCAGGAATCCACGCGAGATTGTGCGATCACAAATTGCGAAGCAACTTCCTGGAAGTGAGTTGGTTGTTCGTCTTCCAAAGACGTTTTCAGTGGCGCAGCAATCACTGTGAGGTCTTGAATGACAACCTTCTTTTCCGGCGATGGAGATTCAGTTTCTGTCTCACTCGTTGGGGAAGCTGATTGCTCGGTGGCGGTGCTATTAGTCACCGCAGGTTCCGGTGAAGGCGTAATGGGTTCGAATTTCGGGATACTGCTGTTTGGATGTGTAACTACCGTCCTGATCGAAGACATCTTTGAAGTGTCTTTACCGATTCTCGTTAGCTGAGGAAGTCGGACCAGCTTGCTTGCCTGGGCTATAGCCTGAAGATGCAGAGACTTATCCAACCGTTCGAGTTTAATTAGTTCGGCAGTTTCATTGGATGCGCGATCGACAGCCGTGCGAACGGCGGTAATGGATTCTTTTATCTGTGTCAGAGCGCAGATTTTGCGTTGCAATTCGGACAAGCTAAGGCTGAGCGTTCTAACCTTGTCAGTGGCTTTGCTGACGTCATCCACAGAGAAGTCTTCTAAACGTTGCTGAAGACCCTGAATTGAATTTAGAACCTTTCCAAATCCGGCTAGCGTCGGCGCGTTCGGTGTGGAAGAAACCACGCGTGGTTTGTTTTCTTCTTTATGGGCGAATAGCATCGGGAACTTCTGGTCGCTGGCGCTCAGGTTGACGGCACTGCCCCAGAGCACCGTGAATTCCTGAAGCAATTTGTCTGCCACCTCCCCAGTGGGCAAAAGGTTCGTATTTTCAGCTATGTAAAGGCTGAGTTGTCCCGAAACTACTAGGTAATTCCCACAATTCTGTTCATCTTGAACAAAATTGTACGCGCGATTTGCAGAGGCTGTAATCCAGATTCGTCGGTTGTCCACTATAGCGCAGAGATGGCCCGAATTAGCGCGGTGTGAGCGTAAGGAGTTGCTTCCGCGAGTCTAACGACATTTGAAAGTGCCTAAGAAAATCTAAACCCAGCAAACCTTCGAGACGTGGGTCTTGGGAAAAATCATGAATCGCAACTACTAAATTCGTAACCTCCGCTTCTCCCACCTTGACCGACTCGATGCGAGCCACAGATGCCGTGACGGTGCCACCGATGCCAGAGAAACGTCCTGAAGTGAATGAATAGAGTGCCAGGTTGCTGGCAATTCGGCGCGATATCAAGGTCCTGGCAGCGCCGGTGTCCAATGCCAAGTAGGCGGTTACACTTCCGTTGAAGGTTACGGGAACGATCGCCAAGGAACCGCGGGTATCGATCGGAACTTCGATTGCACCACGCGAACGCGCGCCGGATAGGGGGGAAGAAAACCCGGTGGGATTGGAGATCGTCGGGCTAGTAGGTAGCGACTTGAAGAAACGCTCTAACGTCTTTGACTCGTTCGTATCGTTGGCTTTAATCCAACCGACGAGACCGCTCTTGGCCTTGACGAGATGCCATCTGGCGCCTCCAGCACCGATGGTTTCGGCCAGCGGCGATAAAACTTGATTTCGCCCGACGCTGCCGATGACCGGAGACGATTCGTCGGGAGCCGTGAACAGTTGTATTTCTGGAGTTTCAGTAGTTGTTGGGACCGTCTCTTTGGCTTGGGCCCCGATCGATTGACTAGTGGCAATCACCCAAACAAGAGCTAGGAACATGCCGCGGAGTTGGGGGAGCAAGCTCTTCTCGTTAGAACAATAATCGGTCAAGCGAGGCCGACTGCGGATTGATCAATTCGCATCTCATCTTATACCTTATTAGGTTAAGGCAAACTTGTCGATTTTCCGGTAGAGCGTTCGCGTTGAAATACCCAGTGCCTCAGCGGCTTTTGCCTTGTTGCCGCTTGTTTGCCTAAGCGCGTCTTCGATGAGGCGTTTTTCTCCTTCTTCAATATTGCGGATTGCCTTCGTGCCGATTTCTTCGCGATGGCCGGTTGCGTAATGTTGCAAATTCATCGGCAGGTCACTGATCGTCAGATAGTCTCCGTCCGAAACCATCACGGCGCTTTCAATGACACCTTTGAGTTCCCGGATGTTGCCGGGCCAAGGGTAGTCCAAGAACAGAGCCTTCGCCGAGCTGCTAAGTTTCTTTAGCTCTTTTTGAAACTGGTGGCAGGCTTGATAAACGAAATTGGCCACAAGCAGGATGATGTCTTCCTGTCTTTTCCTCAGTGGCGGAAGTATCACCCGGGCGCTGTTAAGGCGAAAATAGAGATCCTTTCTAAAGCCGTGATTGTCGATGGCATCTTCAAGCTCTTTGTTGGTCGCTGCGATGATGCGAACATCGCTCGTTCGCGGCGACGATTCGCCGACCTTATAAAACTCCCGGGTCTCCAGAAACCTCAACAGTTTCAGCTGTATGGCGGGGGCGAGATCGCCGATTTCGTCGAGGAAGAGCGTTCCCCCTTCAGCAGCCTCGATCAGTCCCTTTTTGTTGCGATCTGCGCCGGTAAAGGCTCCTCGAACATAGCCAAAGACTTCGCTTTCTACGAGTGTTTCGGGAATGGCAGTCATGTTACAACCGACAAACGGCTTATTCGAGCGAGGCCCTTTAGAATGGATATACTGGGCCATGACCTCTTTGCCCGTTCCGGTCTCGCCGGTGATGAGAACGGTGATGTCATGCATGGCGTAGCGGTTGGCCAAATTAAGACAATCATGAAACTGCGGGGTTTCACCGATCATCAGTGGCACTTTGATCGGGCTTCCCGCTTTGCTTTCTTCGACCGAACTTGAAGGATGGCCGAGCAGACCGTAGAGATGCTGCGTATGCTGCGGATGATAGCATACGAGCGCCAACTCCGTTGTGTTTCCCCTGGCGCGTTCCATGAAGTTGTTCCAAGTGGTGCCCTGACAAACGGTTACGTCGGCAAAGACGTATTTGAATTGATCCGTTGGAAAGGCCGAGAAGACCCGCTCCGCCTCCTCAAGGCTGCGACTAATGTGCACGGAAAAATCTCTCGCTTCCAAGAGTTTGGATACGTAAGGCAAAGATGAGTCGAGTGAGTGAATGAGCAGTGCGAGTGGTTTAGGCATGGCGATTATTGTTGTAGCGGCGACGTTGGAAGAATGACCATGTTTTCGATAGAGTCTGCCAACAATTCCCGAGTAATATTCGGCGGCGTGCCAAGATAGTTGCAAGCGGCAATGACGTGCTCCGCAATAAATTTTGGGTGAAAACCCGCGAAGGGGACTTTGTGCTTTATGTAAAAAGTATTGAGCAAGTAGGCCATGGTCTCTTCTGAAAATTCCAAGCCGTAGGAATCGCAAATGCGACGAAAGATTTCTTTGTACTCGTCCACCGTTGGCGGATTAATCTTCAATTTGTAATGAACGCGGCGTAGCTGCGCGGGGTCCATGAGTTCTTCGGGGGGAAAATTGGTTGCAAATATGACCAGCTGGTCGAAGAGGAGCGCGAACTTCTTGCCGGTGTGAAGAGTCAGATAATCCAGCTTGCGCTCAAGGGGAAAGATCCATCGGTTCAAAAGCTCATGCGGACGCACGCGCTGGCGGCCAAAGTCGTCGATGACGAAGATTCCGCCGATGGCCTTCATTTGCAGCGGCGCCTCGTAGTATTTGGAGTGAGGATCGAAATCGAGGTCCAACATGTCCAGGGTCAGCTCCCCGCCGGTGATGATATAAGGCCTCTTACACCGCACCCAACGCGGATCGTATTCCATGTGGGGCAGAAACATAGGATGGGAATCCCCGTTGGATCCATTCACGTTATTGTTGGAGGGAAACGGTACGTGGGTCGATGGATCGAATATCTTGATGATCTGTCCGTCCGCTTCGATGCAATAGGGAATATAAACTGGCTGCTCGAACGCGCTGGCGAGAGCCTCAGCGATAGAAGTTTTTCCATTGCCCGCGGCCCCATAGATGAGCACGGCTCTTCCTGAATTCGATGCGGGGCCGAGGCGTCTGATGATATCTTCTGAGATGACCAGGTGGGAAAGTGCTTTTGTGAGCTTGTCGATGCTGACCACTTCGTTGGTGATTGTCTGCTTTTGCACCTGGATTTGATAGGTTTCGAGGGGTACGGGTACGGGACCAATGTATTCGCAACGTCGCAAGGCTTCGCTAGCTCTTTCTTTGCCTGCGCTGGTCAAGGCATAGCGCATAATGTTGTAATTTTTTTCGGATGGGCCGCGGATCTCGACTAACGCTTCTTTCTTGGCGAAGGTAAGAAGCTCCTCAATAACCCCTCGGGTGAGTTTAATCTGCTCCGAGAGCTCCGGAATGGTTTGCAGGGCGGATATATACATCGTTCGCAGGACACAATTGAGGAGAAAATTATCGTCCAAGCCGGTTTGCTCAATGGTCTTAGGTACTGGAGGCGGCTCTTGGAGAATGATTTCGAGGTCTTGGCGCGTGATGTATCCGAGGGCAACCAAATTGTCGCCGAGCCGACCTCCGGCGATTTTCTGCTGGTGGAGAACTTTCTTGAGTTGCTCCTCGGTAATGACGTTTCTTGCTAGTAGGAGTTCGCCTATCGCCATGTGAGTGAAGGGATTAAAAAAAAGTTGTGTTTTCTAATGGCAAAGATTATAGTCTCGAAAAACCGTTTCATTATAGGTCATAATCGGCTGCTGTCAAGGAAAGTTCCATGATCATTTTGGGCTAAAGGGAGGCAGGGTGATATTCAATCTTCTGTGGAAAAAGTGGTTCATTTTCTTCCCAATATTAATGGTGGTCGGCTGCGCGTTAATGGAAGAGGCGCCGAAGAAAAGCGTGCCTTTCGGTTTAATTGCCACGCCAGCCTCATACTACAGTACTCCAAAGGCTAGATACCTAGGCGGAAAATATAAGGAAAATCTGGATCGCCTAGTAGAGCGAATTGTCCGCAGCCAGAAAACTGCCAATCTCCAATTTGCCAACAATATAGCATCGGTGGGCGGAATCGGATTTTTTACCCATTCTGCTACTCGTACTTCCGATGAGCGTTACCTGGAAGTTGTTCTCGGCGCTCCCGAAACCTTTGAAGCGAAAGGTGATTACAGCGTGAAGGTCCACCGGCTTTTTTCGCTGTACGGGACGGAACTTTTGGCTATCTTATCGAGCGATTCCCAAATCTACCAAGAGAAGGAAGTCAGTGGCTACGGATTGAATTTGTCTTGGAGAAACATTACTCCGGACCCTTCGGGACCGCGCGTCGCGATGGAGCGGGCGGTTGTCTATTTCCCGAAAGATAAGGTCAGAGGATTTTTGCGACATGAAATTGACCAGAATAAGTTTCTGGGTGAGGCAGTAATTTTCGCTATTGAAGAAAACGGACCGATGAATTTGCTCTCATATCGACCGCAAGAATTGAAACCGGATTTCCGCCCTGAGATTCGGGAGGAAAACCTGGCTGTCGCCAAAGCCGATGCGAAGCCCGAGCCGAAGCGCTCTCCGTCAAAACCGATCACCGCCGTGGATGAGGCTTTAGAAAGCAAAACTGGCGTCGATAACCTCCACGACGAACAAACGAAATCAAAGGAAAAACCGGCGCCGAGCCCCACTCAGCCTCGCCCGGCAGAGAAAAAGGAGGAGATTCATGCCTCAGCTCCCCTGCCGGACAAGACAATGTCAACCATTATCGAGCCTGCGCCGAATACTGTGCCACCTAAGCATGACAAGGCCGAAGAACAAAAGGTCAGTGAACCGGTGAAGGCAGACAGAAGCAGCGATGCGAAAGCCCAAAGCGAGAAAGCGTCCGAAAACAAGCCGCAAGTCATTCCCGCGGTCCCCGCAGTGACGGCCAAAGCACAGGACCAACCGGCGCGTCAGAAGCCGGAGCGTTCTGCTGACACGCCGGCAGAACGGCAAAAAGGCAGTACCGGATCGGACAGCATTCCACCAAAGTCGGATGAGCGAGCGGTAGAACCAAGCAAAACCGCGGATTTAGCTCCGGAAAAGCTCGCTTCGCCGAAGGCCGCTCGGCCGATTGTGCAGAAACCGGTAGAGAAGCACCCGGAGCCGGCAGCACAGCCGCAAAAGGCCATGGAAGGCAAAACCCTTGTAACGCCGGGACAGGCGACCACAACCACGAAGGCTGCGGACGGAGCACCAGTGGCAACACGGGCTGGCGAATTGAAAGCCCCAGAGACTACCGTAGAGCCCGTAGCGAAGTCGCCAAAGAGCGTCGAAAGCAAAGCCCCTATACCCCGTAAGCAAGACCAGCCCCAAGAGCTAAAAGTCAGTGAACCAGTGAAGGCAGACAGAAGCAGCGATGCGAAAGCCCAAAGCGAGAAACCGTCCGAAAACAAGCCGGAAGTCATTCCCGCAGTCCCCGCGGTGACGGCCAAACCACAGGATAAACCGGCGCCTCCGAAACCGGAGCTTTCTAATGACACTTCCGCAGAGCGCCGCGGCGGGAGTGCCGGTTTGAACAGGGTTCCGACAAAGTCGACCGAGGAAAAGGTAGAACCCAGCCAGACCGCGAGTGTATTTTCGGAAAAGCCTACTACGGCGAAGGTTGCCCAACCGAGTGAGCGGAAACCGCCGGAGCAGGCGACGGAACCCGTAGTACAGCTACAAAAGAATGTGGAAGCCAAAACCGATGTAGCTCCAGGACGGCCGACCACAACCCCGAAAGCAGCGGACGTTGCATCAGCAAAAACGGAAAAGGTCTCTAAAGCCGAGCCGGTCAAAGCTCCAGTTCAGCCTGTCGAGGCAAAAAGACTCGAGCCAGCAACCGCTGGGTCGAAAGTCGAAGTAAAGACTTCAGACGTGAAGTCAGTAGAGCAGCCCCTTGCACGCGAACAGTCTCGGCCCGTCGAGGAAAAGAAATCTGAAGCCGGGGCCGCGCCAGCAAAGTTGGAGGCCAGAATTCCCGGACCAACGAACAGCGCGCCGACGGCTCCTGCGTCGTCTCACCAGGAGAAAGTCTCAGAAAAGTCCACTCCTGAGCAGGTCGCCCTGCTCAAAAGACCCATAGAAAGTTTTCCAGACAAGAAGCCGTTGGTGCCGCCGGCTGCCAAGGCGCTGGAGGGATTCATTATTCAAGTTGCTTTCAGCGATAGGGGCGCAGCGCAGAGTTGGGCTGAGGCGATGGGACGGCGGGGCCATGCCGTCTCGGTGACTGAAGCAGGAAGAGCGGGACCATTACGGGTGCGAATTGGAAACTTCGCTATGCGCGACGAAGCGGAACGGCAGCTCCGGACACTTCGAGAACAAGGGCTCAGCGGCATCATTATCAATCTTCCCCAGGCCTACCGCCCCGACGTTCGGCCATCCGAGGCTGAGGCAGGCGGAAAACCTCTCTCCGGTGCGCAGTAATTTGAAAGAACTAGTTGTCCGGTTGACCGAAAAGATCGCGCGCCGCTACTGAGTCAGTTTTTGCTTGAGAATCTCATTAGCTTTTTGTGGGTTGGCCTTTCCTTGGGTTGCTTTCATGATCTGGCCGACGAGAAAACCAAATACTTTTTCATTTCCTCCACGATATTCGGTAACCTGTTTAGCGTGAGCGGCTAAAACTTCGTCAATCGCCTTTTCGATACTTGCGGAATCCGAAACCTGTTCGAGTCCTTTCTCTTTGGCGATTTCCTGCGGTGGCCGCCCGGTAGCCAGCATTTCATCGAAGAGGGACTTGGCAATCTTCCCGCTGATGCTTCCCTGATCGATTAAGCCTACCAGAGCAGCCAGGTTCTCGGGCATCACTGGCCAATGGCTGATGTAAAGTTTTTCGTCCAGTTTTCGCTCTTTCAATATACGAAAGAGATCGCCCATAACCCAGTTGGCGATTGCCTTGGGGTTCGAATGAACATTGACAGCGGTCTCAAAATAATCGGCGACATCTTTTCTACTCGTAAGCAGGTCGGCGTCATAAGCAGAGAGACCGTACTGAGACACGAACCGGGTTTTCCGGGCGGCAGGAAGTTCGGGCAGAGCGGCTCTGATTTCTTCGAGCCAGTGTTCATCAATAACAATCGGCACCAGGTCAGGGTCAGGGAAGTAGCGATAGTCGTGCGCGAACTCTTTCGCGCGCATGGAACGAGTGATCTCTCGGTCCGGATCCCAAAGGCGCGTCTCCTGTATCAACTTCCCTCCGTCGGCAAGGGTGTCGATGTGTCTCTGAACCTCGTATTCCAGAGCCTTCTCCACGGCTTTAAAGGAGTTCAAATTTTTCAGTTCGGTCTTTGTCCCTAGTGGCGCGGTTTTTTCGGGTCGAACCGATACGTTGGCGTCGCATCGAAAGCTGCCTTCCTCCATGTTGCCGTCGCAGATCCCGAGATACTGAAGCATAGCCCGCAGCGTTCTGAGATAAGTGCCTGCCTGGTCGGCGCTCCGAATATCGGGCTCACTGACGATCTCCAGCAGAGGCACCCCGGCCCGATTAAGATCCACAAGGCTCGCGTCGGTCCGAAGATCATGAATGTTCTTGCCAGCGTCTTCTTCCATGTGGATGCGAGTCAACCGGACGCGCTTCCAGCCGCTGTCGATTTCGATGTCTATGTATCCGTTGGCACAAACAGGAAGCTCGTACTGACTGATCTGATATCCTTTGGGCAGATCAGGATAGAAATAGTTTTTTCTCGCCAAACGGCTGAAGCCGGCGATCCGACAGTGGGTTGCGAGGCCGGCGCGGATAGCAAACTCGACGACCTTTTTGTTCAACACAGGTAGAACGCCGGGAAAGCCGGCGCATACCGGACAAGTATTGTGGTTCGGTGCTTGGCCGAACCTCGTTGAGCAGCCGCAGAAAATCTTCGATTCGGTCAGCAGCTGGGCATGAACTTCTAGTCCGATCACGGTTTCGTATTTCATTGCCGTTTAAAGATCAGGCTTTCTCTTGTGCCATTCGGTAGACTGCTCATAGGAGTAGGCAATCCGAAGAATCGTGGGCTCGTCCAAATGCTTGCCGATAATTTGCATACCTATGGGCAGCCCGTCAGAGTCAAACCCGCAGGGGAGCGAGAGCGCGGGAAGCCCCGCCAGGTTGACGGAGATCGTGTCAATATCCGACAAGTACATGGCCAATGGGTCTTGCGTCTTTTCGCCAAGCTTGAAAGCCGTCGTTGGCGCTGTCGGAGTGATGATCGCGTGACAGCGTTGAAATGCCTCGTCAAAATCTTTTTTGATCAAAGCTCGTACTTGCTGGGCTTTGAGATAGTAAGCGTCATAGTAACCCGCGGAAAGCGCATAGGTGCCTAGCATGATGCGGCGCTTGACCTCCGGTCCAAACCCTTCTTCACGGCTCAGCATGTAGGTTTCCGTGAGATCCTTGCCGCGCGCACGATGACCGTAGCGCATGCCATCGTAGCGCGCCAGGTTTGAACTAGCTTCGGCAGTTGCCACCAGATAGTAGACCGCGACGGCGTATTCCGTGTGCGGAAGAGAAATCTCTTCGAGGACGGCGCCGTTTTGTTCGAGTAGGCGGATGGCTTTGCGCACTGCCTGTTCTACCTCGCGTTGCATGCCTGAGACAAAGTACTCTTTAGGAACGCCGAGTCGAAGTCCGTTAATTTCTCCGGTTAGCGCTTCGCTGTAGCGAGGAACCGCATGCTTCACCGAAGTCGAGTCGGCCGGGTCATACCCGGCAATGACTTCAAGCATGAGCGCGCCGTCGGTGACGTCTTTAGTGAGCGGTCCGACTTGGTCCATCGAGGATGCAAACGCAATGATGCCGTATCGGCTGACGCGCCCGTAGGTGGGTTTGAGTCCAACGATACCGCAGCAAGCGGCAGGCTGGCGAATTGAACCACCGGTGTCAGTACCCAGGGCAGCAATGCATTGATCCACAGCCACAGCGGCCGCTGAGCCGCCCGATGAACCCCCTGGAACTCGATCCCTGTTCCATGGATTCCGTGTCGGAAAAAAGGCGGAGTTTTCGGCGGAGGAACCCATGGCAAATTCATCGAGATTAGTTTTGCCGGTGATCACGGCGCCCGCAGAATAAATCTTCTTCACGGCTGTGCTGTCATAGGGCGGAATAAAGTTGTTCAGGATCTTCGATGCGCAGGTGGTTCGAATCCCCAAGGTCAGAAAGTTGTCTTTAAGGGCGATCGGGATTCCGGCGAGAGGGGACAGATCATTGCCTTTCTTAAATAGCCCGTCGGCGTGTTCTGCTTGTTGGAGCGCAGCTTCACGGCACAACGTTATGTAGGAATGGACCTTATCTTCGGTTGCCATTATCCGGTCGAAGACGGCGGCCGTGAGCTCGTGTGATGAAATCTCGCGCTGACGGAGCTTCTCGGCAGCTTCATGAAGCGTGAGTGCGGGGAGATTCATTCAATGATTTTGGGAACCTGAAAAAAAGTCTGATCCTTTGCCGGGGCGTTGGCCAATAGGGCATCGGGATTAGGTCGGTTCGTCACCTGGTCCTCGCGAAAGGCGTTAACAACGTCGATAACGTGGGCGAGTGGTTCGATCCGCGATGTGTCCAGTTGGTTCAGCTTGTCCATATATTGCAGAATTTTATCCAGCTGCTCGGTGAGGTGCGCTTCTTCCTCCGCGGTCATCCGAAGGCGCGCCAGCGTCGCGACTCGCTGGACCTCTTCGCGGGTAAGTTTCATTGATTTTTTTTAACACAAGCGTTGAGGCAATTCCAATTGCTTTTGGCTCGCCCGAGTTGACATTTCGGACGAAGTTATTTGCAGTTGGCGTCCCTTTTGGCTAAAAGAGAGGCTAAAAAGAGAGAACGATGCGCCGGGGACAGCTTCCGTTATCAGAGGAATTTGGCCGACCACTCCAATTCATAGAGATTGAGGAAGAAGGGTATTCGCGCGGATTCGAATGCATTGCCGGCTTGGACGAGGTGGGTCGCGGTCCGTTAGCCGGGCCGGTGATCGCGGCTGCGGTGGTCCTGCCACGAGGGTTTAAGCATCCTGGGATCAAAGATTCTAAATCATTGACTGCCAACCAGCGTGAGACGATCGCCCCCGTTGTTAGGGAACATGCGCTGGGTTGGGCGATCGGCGTGGTGGAGGTGAAGGAAATCGATCGGATCAATATTCTGAGTGCGAGCCTTCTGGCCATGGTAAAGGCCATTCGTGGCCTCAAACCCCCGGCGGACTATCTACTGATCGACGGAAGAGAGACCATCCCACCGGGATGGTTTCGGACCGGAAAAAAGCTGGCCGAATCTTTCCCCCAGCAACGAACCATCGTCAAGGGCGATCAACTGTGCGTATCAATCGCTGCGGCATCCATCCTAGCTAAAGTGGCGCGGGATGAAATCATGGTGGAGTTCGATAAAAAGTATCCCGAGTACGGCTTCGCCACCCACAAAGGCTATAGTAGCGCGGCCCACCTGGAGGTGCTGCGTCGCGTCGGCCCGTCACCCATCCATCGAAAAAGCTTCGCGCCGGTTCGCGATGTGAGTCCCGAGGATCTCGAGTGGATGGCGGGCTCCCTCTTTGAAAAGCGGTGACCGTGAGAAACACGAAGCAACTCCTGGGGAGAGAAGGCGAGAAGGTTGCGGAGCAATACCTCAAGAAGAAGGGATATAAACTGGTCGAACGAAACTATCGATGCATGACAGGTGAGGTTGATCTCATCGTTCTGGATCGTCGTGTCATTGTGTTCGTTGAAGTGAAAACGCGCTCCGATTATAGCTTTGGCACCCCGTTCGAGGCGGTTGAGTTCAGAAAGCAGCAAAAGATGATCCAAGCCGCGCAGTTCTTTTTGCATTCAAAAGGACTGCATGAGCGTGAGGCGAGATTCGATGTCGTGGGCATTTCCTGGCCCGCGGGGAAGCCCGTGGTGGAACACATAGAAAACGCCTTCGAGTTGGTTGGCAGGACCTATTGATGCTGGATGTGAAGTTGCTGCGTGGAGACTTGCCAGGCGTAAAAGCACGGATGGCGACGCGAGGAACGGTCATTGATTGGGATGAATTCGTTTCTCTCGATCAAGAGCGGCGCGAAGCGCTCTCGAATCTGGAGAAAATGAAGGAGAAAAAAAACCGCTTATCGAGCGAGATCGGGAAATTGAAGAAATCCGGCGGCGACGCGACCGCCCTGATGCGAGAAGTTGAAGAAATATCGGTTGCCATTCGTAAAGCTGAGGGACCGCTTGCGGAAATTGAAGTACGTTTCGAGAATTTCATATTGATTCTGCCGAATCTGCCTAGCGCCGGTGTTTCGTTAGGCAAAAGCTCTGAAGATAACAAAGCGGTCCGTCGTTGGGGCGAACCGCCGAAGTTCGACTTTCAGGCCAAAAATCATTGGGATATTGGCGAAGAGCTGGGGATTCTTGATTTTCCGCGCGGCGCGAAACTGGCGGGTGCTCGATTTGCACTATACAAAGGCGCTGGCGCCCGGCTGGAGCGAGCCTTAATCAATTTTATGTTGGATCTGCATACGCGGGAGAATCGTTATCAGGAAGTCTTGCCACCGTTCCTCGTAAACCGTGATGTCATGACGGGAACCGGCCAGTTGCCCAAATTCGAAGAGGACTTGTTTCGCATCTCGGAGCCGGAGTTTTTTCTCATTCCTACGGCTGAAGTTCCGGTGACCAATATTCACAGGGACGAGATGCTCGAGCGCGAGCAGTTGCCGATTCGTTACGTTGCCTATACTCCCTGTTTCCGGCGTGAGGCCGGATCCTATGGGCAGGATGTTCGGGGGCTTATTCGACAGCACCAGTTCAACAAAGTGGAGCTGGTCAAGTTCACTGAGCCGGAATCTTCTTACGAGGAACTAGAAACATTGGTTAACGACGCCGAGGAAGTCCTGCGGCGGCTTAACTTACCGTATCGCGTGGTCGAGCTGTGCACGGGCGATCTCGGTTTTGCTGCGGCAAAGACGTACGATTTGGAAGTCTGGTTGCCGGGCCAGGCAGCCTACCGAGAAGTCAGCTCCTGCTCGAATTGCGAGGATTTTCAGGCCCGACGCGCACAGATTCGCTACCGCAAGGACAAGAAAGGTAAACCGATCTTTGTCCACACGCTAAATGGGTCTGGGTTGGCTGTGGGACGAACGCTCGTTGCCCTACTGGAGAACTATCAACAAAAAGACGGAAGCGTGGTGATTCCCGAGGTTCTTCGTCCGTACATGAATGGGCTGGGACGGGTCTCTTAGACGTTTCCCCCGAAAGTGGACCTCGGGGCAAGGCTTCCGGCCGCGGCCGATGGGGCTTTGCCTCAATGGTCACCCTGCCAACCCCATTCGCTGCTTATCCCAAGGGTCCGGGCCTGACAGAACTTCTACGGCTCTACGTCTGCGGCCTCCAGCCTCGCCCTTCGGTCCAGCTTTCATCGTCAATGGTGATCGCAAATGATAATGAATATTCCTCGGAAAGGAGCCTACGGCCTCTAGTCTTTCTACTATTTGTCCGCTGGCTAAATTTTCGGTTTGGTCTTGATCAAAGCTACGAGAGCCTGGTAGTTCCATTTTCGCAGCCCGAATCTTCTTACGGGGTTGGGCAGCTTTCCATCCATCAGCCAACGGTCGATTGTACTCTTTGACACGCCGAAGAGCTTGGCGACTTGGCGCTTGTTGATGAATTTCTTCTTGTTGCTTTTTCTGTTTATTTGAATGCCGGCAAAGACGGAGAATAATCCGACAAAAGCTGTCAGAAAGAAGAGATCTCGTGGTCCTTGCGCAAAGGACGTTACGGATATGAAAAAGAGCAGCAAACCAAACCCCGAGATGATGAGTCCTGTCATGGCAAGGGCGCTGGCGAGGCATCACGAGCTTTATTGGAACAGCAGTTTTCTCACTATGGTTAGGCAGGTCAGCACCAGCACGACTGTTAACACGCCGGTCCCAAAACGTGCCAAAGTGAGGACCTCCAGGACACCAATGAAGAAAGATAGTAGGACCGCGATGCCGAATTTCAGCAACAGTCTGGACGTTGACAGGCGGAGCTGTGAGTGACCAAAGAATAATTGACGATCTTGAATTGTAAACGCGGGCCTAGCGCTGAGTTTGCGCCGTAGCACCATCAAACCTATGCCACCGAAGATCACGGTCAGGAGAGTAAGTCCTTCCCAGAGAACAAATCCGAGTTTGTCAGGGTCGAGCATAGGTGTCGCCTCCAATGATGCTTGCCGTAAGGCCTGTATCACCCGCTAGTACCCCGAGTCAAGCGTCCTACCGGCAGTTTCAATAGTACGTAACCCAGGCGAGAATTTTGCAGTGCGCGTCCTGAATTAATTTTGTAATCATGGTCGATGACCCTAAGCAGATAAAACCGATTC
>DASQUN010000612.1:0-3719 GCA_035641275.1 Candidatus Udaeobacter sp.
AAAGTTCTTTACAGTATTGCAAATGGTGGTCGCAGCAGGACTCGAACCTGCGACCTCTCGCATGTGAGGCGAGCGCTCTAACCAGCTGAGCTATGCGACCACTGAAGAGTTTCTTTTAACACCTTCTACCAGGGCCTTCAAGAAACCGACACACAAGCTCGATTGCTGCATTTGCTGCAGCAGCGACCATAGCCAATTCCTTGGCTTGACCTCGAGCTCGTAGGGGCTCGCAGTAGTTATCTTAGTTCCGTTGGTCCCATTTTGTCCTTTTTTGACGATTCTCTTGTCATATCTGTCGTAGATCTCCACGGCTTCGTTTTTCAAATATTCATCAAAATCGATGTGTTATAACTCTGGCAGTACTGCTCGCGCTGTGGGAGACCTTTCCGGGTTCGATTTGCTCCACCGATACGACCCTTTTGGTTTTTGAGTTTGGTATTGGTTCACGCAACACCTTTGCGCCATCTCGGTGCGAGCGGCGCAATTGGGCCGTTACAGGAACTCTCCTCGTTCTGCCGCGCGCGTGGGGTTTCCTATAGTCGCTTCGATGTGGACCAGGCGCAAGACAACTCAATCGCGCGAAAATGATGCGCATACAAGAGGCTATTCTTGCGAATGGTCAACTTTATGAGCTAGTGTCCTGGTCCCGAAGTTCGTTTATTAAGTCACTCGACTCCCGTCTTTGAGATTCCTGGATTCCGGCTCGCGCTAGCTATCGCCAGCTTGGCCGGAATGACGTTCGAATTGTTCAGTCAACTTAAGCAACACCACGCTAGAGGAAATGTAGGAGGTCACCCTGGCGAGATGCGCTTGACAGCCTTTGTCCCCTGTAGTACGGGCAACACATCTCAACAGAGTTTTTCAACCGTCTATCGACCTAAAGATTTGCTGGCTTTTTTGTCGCCCGTTCAAACCCGGAGCGACAAGAGCAGGCATCCACGAAGCTTCAAAGATGAAGCCGCCGGGAAGAGCCCAGGAGTGAATACTCTCACTTTGCGGGAGGTGTCCGTGAAAGCAATTGGCAGGTTGGCGCTCTATGCGTTCGTTTACGTGATCATGGTTGGGCTATGGGCTATTTTGCCAGCCGGTAATGCCTTCTCCCAATCGGACTTCTACAAGGGGAAAACCATCAAAATAATTCGCGGCGGGGGGCCCGGAGGTTCCGGAGAGTTCCAGACGCGAGCGCTGGTGCGCTTTCTGGAAAAATATATTCCCGGACGACCCAGTTTGATGGTCGAATTTATCGAAGGCGCTGCCGGGCGAAAAGCCGCAAACGTCATTTATAGTTCCACCCGGCCCGACGGTTTGACTATAGGATCGATCGGCGCGGGGCTGGTGGTAGGGCCGATTCTGGGGCTCACCGGCAGCGCCTATGATCTCGATAAATTGATTTACCTCGGGTCGACAGACACCGGTGACCCCTACATCTTCTATACCAAGGGGGACAAGGGGCTGGATACCATTGACAAGCTACGAGCTGCAACCGGCCTCAGGTTGGGCGCTCACGCGGTCGGCCATCCGGTTTATGTCACAGCGCGCTTCGTCGCGTATCTGCTTAATTTAAAGGAGCCTAAGTTCGTGACCGGTTATACCGGCCCGGAAATTTACGTGGCACTCATGCGTGGCGAGCTGGATGCTCACGCGACCGGAGCGGCGCGATTTGTCGTGGAAAATCGTGAGTGGATCGAAAAGAAGCTGGTTCACTTCCACACGACGCTCACAGTTCCCAAGGGCCGCCATCATCCTTCATTTGCGAACCTGCCCGAACTCGGGACCTTTGCCAAGTCGGAGACCGAACGAAAGCTACTCGACATGTTCCGCGCCTTTCAGTATCCGCGCTGGCCCTACATATTCCCTCCGGGAACCCCCAAAGAGCGCGTTCAGATCATTCGCGAAGCGATGCGCAAGGCGTTTGCAGACCCGGAATTTCCCGCAGAGTATAAAAAGCTTATGGGCGACGATCCCGCGCCCCTCGGCGGCGAAGAACTAGAGCGGGCGATTAAAGAATTGCCCCGAGACCAAGAGGTCGTTCAGCTCTATAAGAAGCTTGCCGGTCCAGATGCTCTTCCTGCCCGATGAACCGGATTGGGGAAAAGACAGGCTACGTTTCTCATTGGCCGGCGGGATGACGGCGCGCGTGGATCATTCGGATCCGACTCCAGCGGTCGGTCTGTTTTTTGCGCAGGAACGATGACACTTTTACCCGGACCGTAAGCTGCAGGTTACGCGGGAGCAGAAAAATTCAGGAGGTGTCATGTGAGGACTTCATTGAAAGCAAGTCCCCTGGCGGCACTGTTGCTTAACGTCGTTCTTGCCGCTTCCGTCCAGGGCGATTGGAAGCAGGAGTGGGAAAAGACGGTAGCTGCCGCTGAAAAGGAAGGCGAGGTGACGATCTACGGGCAATCACGCGCCGGAGTGGGCAAAGCTCTTCTTGCTTTCAAAGACGCCTATCCCAAGATCAAGATCAATTTTGTCGGCGGCTCGGGAAGCGATCTAGCCAAGAAGATCATGGCGGAGAAAAGGGCGGGCAAGCATCTCGTCGATCTCAGCGTCGGCGGCGGCGGCACCATGGTGCTGGTCTATCACAAGGCCGGATATTTGCAGCCGATTCCGCCGCTGTTGATTCTTCCCGAAGTCGTGGACCAGGCGAAATGGTGGTCCAAAAAGCACCTTTACTCCGATCCCGAAGGGCAGCACGTTTTTATGGCGCAGGGGGACGCCGGCTCGGGTATCGGGGCGATCAATACGAATTTCATCAAGCCTGGTGACATGCAGTCCTGGTGGGATCTGCTTGGGCCCAAGTACCGAGGCAAGATTGTCATGACGGACCCCGACTCAGCCGGCAATATCGGCAACTGGAGGTTCATCTACTATAGCCCTGATCTCGGCCCAAGGTTCATCAGACGGCTTCTCACGGAGACGCAAGTCACATTCGCCGAGAACGAGCACCAAATGATGGATTGGGTCGGCTCGGGGAAATATCACATGCACGTGCTGGCGAAATTTGAAAACACGGAAAACGCGCGCAAACAGGGCTTACCGGTAATCCAGATTTTCAGTGAAAAAGAAGGCGACACGATCAGCACGGGCTCGGGCCACATCGTCGCTTTCAAAAACGGTCCGCATCCTAACGCGACCAAGGTCTACCTCAACTGGTTTTTGTCACGCGACGGCCAGTTGGTATGGCAGAAACTGACCGGCAGAAATTCGTTTCGAACCGATATCGCCAAAGACATGATTCCCTACAAAGAGGAGCAGGTGCCGAAAGAGGGCGGCAAGTATCTCTTGTCCAGCCTGCCCCAATACGAAGACGTAAAGCCTTTACGGAAACTGGTGGACGAGGTCTTGGCGCAGGTTAAACAGAAATAGAAAACGGCGGCGGAAAAATATCCCTGGAGGCAGAAAACGGAACGCGGATTTTTCTCTGGGCTCTCGTGCATGATTTTCCTTGGCTTGGAGTGTAGACCTTCGACCCATGGTTCGCTGCGCTCTACCACCCTACGGCACTGAGCGCCAAAGGAGGACGGCGTGACGAAAGCAAAGGTCGGCTTCATCGGCTCGAGTGCGCCCTCGAGCCCGCATCACGATAGCTTCAGGGCTCTTATTCCAGCGGATATCGATTTTACTTTTGTCCGCGAAGCCGGCGCCGGTGACTCGCTCTGGGATGCCAGGGACAAACTCGACGCACTACTAGAGCAATCGCGTCAACTGATAAACCA
>DASQUN010000613.1:0-7964 GCA_035641275.1 Candidatus Udaeobacter sp.
TTCACCACCTCTGGCCGGCAAGTAGGCGTATCCTGCATTATCAAGTGTCCGGTCACTGGGGTTAATCCGAATGTCTCTGCTCTTTGACACGGCTGCGTTTCGGTGCGCCGGCTTTCGTATCGCCCCGGCTTTCCCTTCTTGCGAGCCAGACCGAGAGGCGAGCCCTGGAGGCTGCGGGCACGGGGACGTGGAGGTTACGCTCAGGCCCGGACCGTGGGAACCACCACCTTTGGAGCGGGTCGGGCGGCGGCCGACAAGGTAGAAGCCTATGACCGGGGCCGGAAGGACTTGCCTCTCGGTTTACATTCTGTGACGGTTTTTCCTCGGTCCATGAATAATTCGGGCTAGTACTATTCCGCTAAGCGGAATGTCAAAGGGTGGAGCAAATTTTGTGACGTTCCAGAACAATCGCCGGATGGACTTGTCCGCAGCCGTGAGCTAGATTCCAGGCCCAAGATCAACTGGAGGAAGAAATTAATGTCTTACGCATCTCTGGGTGCATTTATCACGGCGGCGGAAGCCGTAGGCGAGGTACGACACGTGGAAGGCGCCGATTTGGAATTGGATGTCGGCTGCCTCACCGAATTGATGTCGGAGCGGGACGGTCCAATGCTGGTTTTCGACAAATTCGTGGGCTATCCAGCCGGCTATCGCGTCTGCTCCAATGCCGTTCGATCGGTGCGGCGCTTTTCCCTTGCGCTGGGATTGCCTCTCGATATCCATCCATTGGAGCTGCTACGCCAATGGCGCGAGCGGCGCAAGACTTTCGTGCCGGTTCCGGCAAACGTGGTCAAGGACGGGCCGCTCCTCGAGTGCATCCAGCAGGAGGATGACGTCAACCTTGAAAGTTTTCCCGCGCCGCGCTGGCACAGCCACGACGGCGGGCGCTACATCGGCACCGCGGACATGGTCGTTATCCGCGATCCCGAGCGGGGCTGGGTGAATATCGGGGTCTATCGGGGCATGGTTCAAACCCGCAATCGGCTCAGTCTCTGGATCAACCCGATGAAGCATGGACGCATTCTTGTCGAACGCTACTGGCGCGCGGGAAAAGCTGCGCCGGTTGCCGTGGTGCTCGGTTGCGAACCCGTGACTTGGATGTCCGCATCGACATCGCCGCCGTTCGGCACTTCGGAATACGAAATGGCTGGAGCCTATCGCGGTAGTCCGGTGGATGTCGTTAATCTGCCGCTCACCAATCTGCCCGCGCCCGCCGAGGCGGAGATCGTGATCGAAGGCATCATTCCGCCGATCACCGAAGAGACGGCTCATGAAGGTCCCTTCGGTGAGTGGCCCGGTTACTACACGCATCAGGGTCCGGAAACCGTCATTCGTATTCAGCGCATTTACCATCGAAAGAATCCAATCATCGCCGGTGCGCCGCCGCTTCGGCCGATCGGTTGGAGCAATATCACCACCTACGTTCAGCTGTGGGATCACTTGGAGCGCGGCGGCGTCACCGATGTCACCGGCGTGTGGGGCTTTTATAACGGCTTACTTACCGTCATCGGCGTTCGCCAGCGTTACGCCGGCCATGCGAAACAGGCGTTAATCACAGCGGCCGGCTTTCGCCAAGGTGATATGAAAACCTACTATGTTACCGTTGACGACGATATCGATCCGACCGACCTGAGGGAGGTGCTGTGGGCGATGTGCACGCGGGTCGATCCCGTCACCAGCATCGACATTATTCGTGACACCTGGACTGCCGATCTCGATCCGCGCCTCTCACCGGCTAAACGCGCCATGGGAGATCTCACGGTGGGCCGGATGTTGATCAATGCCTGTAAGCCCTTCAGTTGGCGCGATCAGTTCCCGCAGACCAATGTCTTCAGCTCCGAGGAGCGAAAACTTGTCGAGAACAAATGGCGTGATCTTTTGGCGAACGCGCACTCTGATTCGTTTCGTACGGCCAAGAAAGGATAGAGGTGGAGCGATCTCTCTATCCAGGCGCGAGATAGCGCTCTCTGTGCGGACAGAAGTCGAACGTTGAGCACGGCACAAGCCCGCCGTTCCGAGGCGCTCTGCGTCTCTAGCATCGCATCATGGACCTCGTTTAGTTCTTTCTGCCAAGAGCCGCTCCCATTTTTTTTTAACTTTGTCTTTCAGCTCCGCGCTGTGGCCGCTGGCTACAGGAAATTTCTCGCGCCATTCGTAAGGCCGGGTGGCGTCGATCAGCGCGCGTGAGTTAAAGCCCTTTTCCTCGCGCGGAATCGCTGGATCCAAGGGTCCGCTCCAGCAACGCCGGAGAATTTCTATCGAACGTACCGGATCGGAGCGGCTGCACATGGCCCAGATCACGTCATCGGATTTGGTAATGTCAATATCGTCGTCTACCACGATCACGTATCTGCCGAGATAAGCGCCGGCCCGGCATTGGCTCGCGATCATCGCCGCCTGTTTTGCGTGGCCCGGATAGCGTTGCTTTATGGAGACGACGGTCAGGAATCTTCCCGCGGCGGGATGAACCCAGACGGCTTTGATGTCTGGAACCCCGGCATCTTCCATCGCGTTCCAAATTTGCGCCGAGCGAATCAAGCAATGATGGAGATTGTCGCCGCTCGAGGGTCGCAGCAAGGGAAAGCCGCAAAGGATCGGATCACGGCGATAATAGACTGCCTTCACGCGAAGGAACGGTTCGTTCTGACTGCTCGTGTAATAGCCGGTCCACTCGCCGAAGGGCCCTTCGACCGTAGTGTCTCCGGGAACGACTTCGCCTTCAATGGCGATTTCGCAGTCGGCCGGGAGAGGTAGACCGGTCAAGGGAGCGCGAACGAGCTTGACCGGTTGTCCGAGAATCCCGCCGGCATAGGCATACTCGCTCACGCCGTAGGGCGCGTCCGCGGAGGCGACCAGGAAATAGATCGGATGATGACCGAACGAGATCGCCACGGGACAGGGCTTCCCGGCCTGGAAATATTTGTCGCGATGGACGCGGCCGTGTTTTCCCGGCGACATGTGGAGACCGATTCGATCTTTGCCGTAAACCATGACGCGGTAAACCCCAACGTTGATCCAACCGTCGTCCGGATCGCGCGTCACAACGAGGTCATCCGTGCCGATGTAACGGCCGCCATCCAATTCATGCCAGCGCGGCACCGGAAAACTGAGCAAATCGATATCATCGCCGAACATTGTTTTTTCAAACAGCGCACCGTTCTGAACGACCTCCGGCTCTATTGGAGAAATCTCTTTAACTCTGTGGCGCCACCGTTGAATGAACTCAAAGTCTGTCAGGCGGGAATCCATCCCCATGGTGAGGGAGAGCCGCCCGGAGGACGACACGAGATTCGCTGCGACCCGGCAGCCTTCGGGGTAGCCGACGATGCGGTCGAAAAGCAGAGCTGGTCGCGGTTTTCCCTGCTCGGCGAATCTTTCATTGAAAAGCTCGGCCAGAGTCGAAAGCTCAAGCTCCCAATGGACACCATCGATCTTTTCGAGTTGGCCGAGCTCGTCTACCCGATCGAGCCAAAAGCGCAGGTCTAGCATGATTGCACTCTCACGAGACTGGATTTTCGATGCTCGCTGGACGGTCCCATTCAGCCCCGGTCGGTCAACGGGTCGTACCCCTTACCGCCAGCCGGATTCGACCGAATCTTAGAATTTCTGATTGTGGCATCCGGTTACAACATGGTTGGGGTACTGTCAAGCCGTGAAGCAGGCTCTGCAAATCTCGTGTCGAACGAAAAAACGCCTATCACACAAGGAAATAGGCGCTTGTTCTCCTCGTAAGGTTTCGAGAGTTTATAAATGTAATATAATGGAGACATCGATGTAACCTAAGGGCGACAGTATTGTGAAAACCTCCATCGATGGCTTGGGTAAGGTAAACGCATGATTCCCGTGTATGTTGCCGGCGCCGGCATGACCCAGTTTGGCAAGAGCCGAAGGACACTCCTCGAGCTCATGTGTGAGGCCGCGTCTTCTGCGCTCGCCGGCACGAAAATCGGCGAGGTCGAGGCGATCTACATCTCGGTCATGAATCCCGAAGAATTCACCGGCGATGGCAATCTCGCGTCGCACGTCGGCGAAGCGCTGAACATGACCGGGATCGCCGCAGTCAGGGTGGAAACCGCTTCTTCAGGCGGAGCTGCCGCTTTTCACGCGGCGTTCCAAGGCGTCGCCTCTGGGTACTACCGCCACGTTCTGGTGATCGGCGGGGAGAAGATGACTCATCTCAGCACTACTGCGACGACCCGAATTCTCGCCGAGGTCATCGACGCCCAAGAGCGGCAGTGCGGCGCCACGATGCCGGCATTGGCTGCCATGGTCACAGAGAAATATCGGAGGAAGTATCATATTTCTCCAGCGCGCCTGGAGCGGATACTTTGTGCCGTCGCGATGAAGAACCACCTAAACGGAACGCGCAATCCGTACGCCCAATTCCGCGAGGCTATCTCCAAGGAGAAATACCTTTCGAGTAAGTGGATTGCCACACCGTTGCGACTCTATGATTGTTCGCCGATCACGGATGGCGCGGCCGCGGTGGTTTTGACAGCGGAGCGCACTGATATCGTCATTTCCGGTATCGGCCAAGGGACGGGTCCGGTGAGTCTACGAGAACGGGAATCGTTTACTTCATTTCCCGCTACTCAGATCGCCGCGAAAAAGGCGTACCAGATGGCATCGTCCTCACCGAAAGAGATCGATTTCGCGGAAGTCCATGATGCTTTTACTCCTTTCGAAATTATTAGCACCGAAGATCTTGGGTTCTTTCCGGCCGGCAAAGGCGGCGAAGCGGTGGAGGCGGGGAGGACAGCCGTGGACGGCGTTCTGCCCATCAACCCCTCCGGCGGCCTCAAATCCCGCGGCCACCCGGTTGGGGCCAGCGGCTTAGCACAGATCGTGGAGAGCACCCAGTTGTTAAGAGGGGAGTCGCAAATCAAGCTTAAACGCGAACCGCGCCGGGCCCTTGCACAAAGTACCGGCGGTCTCGCCACCAATAATTTTGTCACAATTGTCGAGCGCGCCGGGGAATCTTTCCAGGTGCAGAATCTTTGGGAGCCGCCATCTCATTCGGCTTCACGGCAAATCGCCGTAAAAAACAAGGTCCTCGATGCTGCTATTGGCGATGAAGGCGAAATTGAAACCTTTACTGTTCTCTATGTCACTCCCGATGGTTTTCTCCCGCCGCTTGCCCTGGCGTTGATCCGGGACAGCAAAGGATCGCTAATCATGGCCCAGGGGGAGGATACCCGCCAGTTGGAGATCGGCCGGGAAGTGTACCTGCACAAAGCTGCGGGTATCTACTACTTCACTATCAAAGGTCCCTTGCAGAAAGTTCGAGCGGCCATAAGGCGGCTCTTACGCAATGCGCGGCGCAAGTCGAAAGAGGTCATAGGAGCCGATACGGGACAAAAGGTGCATGGCTAAAAGAACTCGCGCGGAAAAGCAGTTTCGCTCACAGACCAAAATGATCGCGGAAGGAATGAGAACCGCGATCCTGGCTGGCAAACTAGCGCCCGGCGAGAGGCTTTCCGAAGAGAAGCTTGCCGGTAACCTAAAAGTCGGTCGCGTCCAGCTGCGAGATGCTCTACGCCGGCTTGAGGCGGAAGGCTATATTACATTCGTTTCCCATAGCGAAGTCGCGGTTAACAAACCGACGGTCGACGAGGTCGAAGACTACTATTCGATCGCGGGGGCCCTCGAAGGACTGGCCGCGCGCCTCGCCGTGGAACGGGCCAGCGGCGAGGAGGTTGCCCGGCTGAGAGAGCTGCACCAGGCGCTCAAGGATGCATATCGAGAAAGGGATCTGGAGGACTATTTTGACGCGAATAGTCGATTTCACAGTTTCATAGCCGAAACGGCAAGAAACGAACGGCTTTATCACCTAATCCAGCAGATGAGGCAGGAGATACAGAAGACCCGGATTCTTGCGCTTCACCTCCCTCAAAGACTGGATTACTCCATGCGCGAGCACGACCAGATCCTCGATGCCTTTCTTAAGCGCAACCCAGATTTAGCTGAATCGCTCGTGCTAAAGCATCTGAACAATCAAATGCTGGCAATAAAGACAATGATGCAGCCCGCGGCGGACTGAGCCGCGGTGAACGGGCGCCTATGTCTGAGTCTGAGCCAGATGCTAGCCCGGATTCCTCGGAAAGTGGTGCTCAGAGGCGAATAGCTTCAATGACGTTTGCTGTGCTTGGTCGCGCGCTCGAATTGTTTCACAAGTCTTCGCTCCACTAGAGACCCAAAATCCGCTCCGCATTGCCATGGAAAATCTTTTCCATCAGCTCATCGGCGTACCCTAATTCATTCCATTCCCGGAAAAGGCGATCATAGGGAATGCTGGGATAATCGCTTCCGAACATGATCTTGTCTTTGAGGCGACCCTTGATGTCTCGCTTCAGGGCGTCAGGGAAGTATTTGGGCGCCCAGCCAGAAAGCTCCCATGACACGTTACCCTTGTGCAAGGCCACGGCAATCATCTCGTCATTCCATGGCCAACCCGGGTGGGCCGCGACAATGCTCAAGTTTGGAAAGTCGGCCGCGAGTTGATCGATGGCGGCCGGATGCGCGTGTCTTATGACCGCGCCCAAACCGCCGGGCATGCCGGCGCCCATGCCGGTGGTGCCGACGTCGATCATCACGGGAACTCGCAATTCATTGATTGTTTCCCACAGCGGATAAAAGCGCCGGTCATCGACGGAAAAATGGCCCATGATCGGATGAAAGTGAAAGCCGAGGAGGTTGAGTTGCCGGATGGCTTTCTTGGCTTCTTCGATAGCAACCTCATCTTTTAACGGATCGACTGCTCCCCACGCCTGCAAGATCACGCCGCGGTTGTCATCGCGCATCTTGGCGACGTACTCATTCGAGCACGGCGGCGAGCCGGTGACCGTTTCGATGTCGAAAGCGATGAGCACGGCTTGCACGCCGGCTTTCTTGAACTCCTCGATGACCTCCGGCTCAGTCTTGGCGACCCAGGCGCGGTTCCAGTATTTGGCGAGCGCTTCCACATAAGGACCCTGCGATTTAATCCAAAGCTCCGTATTCGGATAGCAATGAAGATCGATGATTCTCATAGGCGTCACTTTTTATCTGACGGGGGAGCGTCGTGTCAATTCGTGATCATCCACTGGACGTTTTTCTGCTTGACAGCCGTTACAGCGTTCTCCTATTTTACGGGCCGATTGTCGTTCCAGGTCGGCTAAGCATTGCTGAACGACTCGTAAAACCCATGGCATTGACAAGATGAGCTGTTACAGCTAGCTTCTCCACGAGGTTCGAATGACAGTGCGCCGCTCTAGTATAATTCCTCTTCTCCTAGTCTTTTCACTGCTGTTTACGTCCGTCGTCTACGCTTGCTCCGGGTTAAGCGTCATGCAGACGAAGCTTATGTCTGCGTCGATGGACGAAGGAGGAGCAGTGGAACGAGGCCCCTGCAGCAAACACAGGCAGGATATCTGCAAGTCCGTTCGCGAGCGCATGTTATCGATCCAGCCTTCTTCTTACAAAGCAATTGATGTTCAGCAACCGTTAATTCTGCTTCTTCCACACGATCCGGTTATTAATATTCCAAAGCTGATAGCCTTCTCCTCCTCTTCTGTAGCATGGGAAATCGCTCTCCACTCTGTCTTTAAAATCCCTCTTTACTTGTCCTCGTCGGTTCTTCGAATTTAGAGCTCGTTTTCTCTCTTCCCACTTGAAGCTGGTGTACTGGACCTAAAACCTCCAGTGTCACCCAGGGTGTAACGGCATCGGTACTACTACCGCGTAGCGCGGCAGGCCTGCCAATTTTCAGCAGGATGGGATCAACTATTGCCTTTGGGGGAAACATGCAGAAAGCCATCGTAGTGTCGGTTCTGTTGTTGGCCGTTATAGATGGAAGATCGATAAGCCACGCTCAGGCTGTCGAAGCTCAACGATCCTTGAGCCTCTCCGAAGCCATCACTGAGGCCTTGAAGACCAACCCGGAGATTCAGGCAGCGAAGAGCAAGGTCGAATCAGCTCGCGCCAGG
>DASQUN010000614.1:0-3658 GCA_035641275.1 Candidatus Udaeobacter sp.
TTCATAAAGTCTTCGGGCATTTGCTGCGCGAGTTGCGACAGCGATTGCTGAAGCGACGACAGAAGTTTTCCAAGCTCAGAGATCTGCTTCATGATCGCGTCCAAGTTCTTGTCACCGCTCTGCAGCTTCTCCAAAGATTCCATCAGCCGCTCCTGGCTGCGCGCCAGGTCTTGAGCGGTCGAAGCCAGTTCCTGGGCCTTGAGTCGTTTGCCAATGTCTTCCGAAAGAAGCGACATCCGCTCGAGCTCCGAGGAAATTTCATCACGGGCCTTCATCTTCTCGTCAGCGGACGAAGCCCGTTGGTGTTTTTTTAGCAGATCGTCCTTGGTGAATTCGAGGTTCCGTTTCAGGGCTTGCAGATCGGACCAGGTGGCGAAATCGGACAGGCGATCCTTCTCGGTACGTTGCATCGTTTCTTCCGTCCGTTTGAGGGTCTCAGCGAGATTTTGTTCGAGCTTCTTTTCGCTCTGTTGTGAGCGCGCGGTATCTTTCTCGCCCGGCAGCGGCGATTCGAGGTGGTCGGCCAACGAATCGACCATGCGACTGTTGATGTCGCGAATCATGTCGGCCACCTGCTGGTGTTCGGCCTTGAGATTCTTAAGCCTCAGTCTCACGCCCCGGGAGCTACCCAGTTTAGGACCGGAAATGGTGTCGTTATCAAGGACTTCCAGGCGAAAGACCGCTTCCTCTCCTTCACGCAGTCCGAGTCTTCCCAGATCCCATTTGAACTGGTCGCGCAGGATGAGCCGCTTGGCGTCGTCTCTCTGCAATCGGATCTTGTCCTCGCGTTCGCCCACTTTAGTGACCAGGTTTATTTCGCCGAGGCCAAAATCATCGCGGGCGCTATATTCCAGCGGCAAAACCTCATCGCCGTTGATCTCCAAGTCCTCGGTGGGTCTCAGAAGATCGATGGTGGGAAAGCCGTCGGGCCTGGCCCGGAGTTCGTAGGCGATCGGCGAGTTGCGGAAGCTGTGCGCATCTTCGACCAGAATCCGGTACTGTTGGGACTGAAACAGAACCAGGTTGGCCTGGAGTTTTCGCCCGTCGATTTTGAGCGGGATCTTTTTCCCGTCATCCATGACGATCTCGGCCTTCACGAGATCTTTAGTGCTGACAGCGTCGATTCGAACGGTTGAGCCTTTGATTCCTTCGACGCTTCCACCGGGCACAGACACCGAGGCCAGGCTGGTGTAAGCCGGCGGATAAAGAGTGATTAGAACATTGCCGATCTCGGGTGGGTCGATTGCCTCAGCGGTATAGACCGGAGAAGAAAAGGCGCCCGTGACCACACGGTAACGGATTGTCTTTTCGAGGCGAGCCATCGCCGCTTTGAATTTGCCTTCGCCGAGGTTTTCCATCGTCAACTTCTCTTCAGCGAGGGGCTCGCTGCGATCGTTGGTCCCGCTCCAGACGATGAGCGCCAATGATTTCGGAATGGCGCCCGACGTGGCGGCATGGATGGTCACCGGCGAGCCACGCACAACCCGAAGGCCCTTAGGATGGACATCGATGGCGGTTTTGGTCGGCGGCAAATGGTCCAACGGTCGAGTCAAAATGCTGAAGGTTTCGTCGACCCAAGAAGGATTGAACAATACCATCGCCAGAACCGGCACGAACAGGAATCCCAACAAGCGTAGGCTGCCCTTGACCCGTTGCGTCTCGATCAGCTCATCGATCTTGAGTGTTGACAGTTGCTTGCGTGTGGTCCGGAGGAGAGCCAAAACCATCGAAGCGGAGAAGCCGGGAGCATCCTTGGCATTCGCTACCTGGGGGTAGAGCTGGAGTGAGTTGATGAGATTATTGCGTAGTTTGGGCTGCTTCTGTTCGATGTAGACGGCCGCCCGCTCTTGAGAAATCCGCCGTAACAACCGAAAGACGGTGAGGCTGATGAGAACCAATAGCACCGCCGCCGTGATCAGGCTGTAGGCGAGCGGCGCATAGGGAAAGAAACCCTTGATCTGCTGAACGCCCGGCCCGAGAGCGAAAAGGAGCAGGGCGCAAATGGCTGTCAGGCAAAGCCCTTCGATCCCTTGGAGCAACCTCAGCCGGCGGATGAATCGTTTCAGGAACGAGGACAGCTCTTGGTATTCTTCCTGTCCCATGATCGTTTAACTTAGCGGCATCTTATCGCCGATTATGGGGCTTGTAAATCCCGTCATTGTTAAGTTCCGACGGTGGCAAGACGCGCCTTGTTATGTTATGCAAATTAAATTCGCTCAAAGCGATTTACGACGCTGAGAAAGGAAATAGCAACGAGCATGGAGAATTTGGAAACCGAGACGCTCTATCTATATGAAGGACACGAAGACGAGGACGAAGATGGCGGCATGCCGATGGATGAAGACCATCCGATGTGGCGGTCCGAACGGATCACGCTCAATTCCGTCGGCATTGATATCGGTTCATCCACGTCGCACCTGATTTTTTCCCGTTTGACTCTGCGGCGCCAAGGCATTGCGCTGTCCAGCCGTTTTGTGGTGGTTAATCGTGAAATCATCCACGAATCGCCGATCCTGCTCACCCCCTACATTGACAAGACGACCATTGACACGGACCAATTGGATGAGTTCATTCACGATTCCTACCGCAACGCCGGTGTGACGCCCGACGACATCGACACCGGAGCGATCATTGTCACCGGTGAAGCGGCGAAGAAAAAGAACGCCGAAGCGATCACGGCGCTGTTCTCGACGCAGGCCGGCAAATTTGTCTGCGCCACGGCGGGCCACAATCTCGAGGCCATCCTTGCCTCCTACGGCTCGGGCGCGGTGGCCATGACCCACCACGAAGGCGGCGACTTCACGGTCATGAATGTGGATATCGGCGGCGGGACCTGTAAGATTGCGATCGTCCAAGGGGGAAAGGTCGTTGACACTTGCGCGCTGGAAGTCGGGGCGCGGCTGGTGGCGATGGACGAGAGCGGGAAGATCAACCGGCTCGAAGATACCGCGGTCAAAGTCGCCAAAATGGCTGGCCTTTCATTGGCTTTGGGCAGCACCATGAGCGAGCAAGACAAAGAAAAATTTTCCGCGGTGCTCTGCGATGCGCTTTTCGAAGTTTTGGAACGGGGTAAGCTATCCGCTCAGGCCCAAGATCTCTTGCTGACCCCCAATATCGAGTTCAAAGGTCCGATTCACGCAATCATGTTCTCCGGCGGCGTGTCGGAGTTCGTCTATGGTTACGAGAAGCGCGATCTCGGCGATCTCGGTATTCAATTCGGTCGACGCGTCCGCCAACGTGCCAACCAGCTGGCCGGGGGCAATATTCCCTTACGGCCCGCGGAGGTGCGTATCCGCGCGACGGTGATTGGCGCCTCGCAGTACACCGTGCAGGTGAGCGGCAATACGATCTATCTGTCTCATCCGGATCTTCTGCCGCTCAGAAACCTGCAGGTGATCACGCCCGAATTTGAACAAAGCGAGGCGATCACGTCTGCCGCGATTAAAGCTTCTGTCGACAAAGCATTGCAGCGCTACGATATCGTGGACGGCGACCGAGCCGTGGCATTGGCGGTTCGCTGGGAATTGGGTCCCTCCTATCCGCTGATCCGGACGCTTGCGGAGGGGTTGGTCGATGCTATGAAGGAACACGTGGAAAACGGACAGCCGCTGGTGCTGGTCTTCGATGCCGATATCGCCAAGCTGATGGGCAACATCAT
>DASQUN010000615.1:0-4215 GCA_035641275.1 Candidatus Udaeobacter sp.
GTTCGCACCGGCGCTTGTGCATCGATCATGAGGTCTCCGGAACTCTCCCTACGCGTCGATACGGAACCGACAGCTCGACTCGCGCGCCGCCGCCTCGCGACCGGTCTGTATATTGGAGCGTGAAGTTCTCGCCGTAGTGTAGTCGAAGGCGCGCCGTCGTATTGGTAAGTCCAACGCCATTCTTGAGCGCCCCCACGGGAGCGGAAATCTCTGGTCCGTCGTTCTCGAGGCTGAGGTTGAGTCTGCCGTTCTCGCGATGGGCACGAAAAGCGATCTTGCAAGTTCCGTTAACTCGTGACGCGCCGTGCCGCACGGCGTTTTCAAACAAAGGCTGCAAGAGCAACTGTGGGATTTCAGCTTTCGTCGCCTCCGGCTCGATGTCATAGTCTAGGATCAACCGCTCCCCCAGCCGGAGCTTCTCGATGCCCATATAAAGATCCGTGAACTCGAGCTCTTCTGCCAAGCTCCGAACGGGTCCGCTGCCCTCCTTGAGTGTCAGGCGAAGAAAATCGCCCAGAGCAACGACCATGCGGCGAGCGGTGCCGGGTTGGTCGCCGATCAGGCTTGCAATGGTGTGAAGCGAGTTAAAGAGAAAATGTGGATGAAGCTGCATGCGCAGCGCATCCAATCGCGACACCGCAAGTTGCCGCTCTAGCTCCGTCGCGCGCGTCCGCGCAGCTTGCAGATCCTGCCAGACGCGCCAACCTTGAAGCACGATGACCAGCGCCACACAGATGAGCAGGTCCCCCTGCAGCGATTTCACAAAATAGCCCGCCACGAACGACGACAAAGTCGGAAACGAGGACCGATAGGGGAACCACGTTGAGTATATGATCGCCGGCCATGTAAGCGAAACTAACGGCGCGAGTCCCAGCACAATCAACAGGAGCGCGGTGCCGTTGCGCAGCCCTGCTGCGTGGGGCACTGGGAACCGTTTAACACATTTGACGAGCAGTGGCAGAGCCAGTGTCCAGAGAGCATAATGCACGCCCTTCGAATACAGCAAGAATCCTAGCGGCTTCTGACCATCAAGCTCGCTCCACATAGCGACAGAGTGAAACAAAGTTGCTGCCGCCCAACCGAGAACAGCGAAACCAACTCCCGAGCGCCAAGTCTTAGGGTTCGTCATGGCTATCTCACGGTACTAATTTACCGTGTGTTCGTGCGCTGAGCAATCCGGTATCTCAATATCTCCGGATGGCACAAATAAATTTCAGGAACAATTTTCGACGTTGGCAGTTCCAGGCTTCTGCCGCTATATGACAGTGAACGCGACTGATGAGAGAGTCTTTGAATTTCTTCTTCTGCTGTTCCTGGCGAACAGTCTGGGCAAGACGTGTGCCAGAACAACTTATGTCGAGAAAGCACTTATAGATGGCGAAAATCAGCACGGTTGTTGACTTTCCCGCTGGGGCTGTGACGAAGAACTGTGCCGAATGTTCGGCAGGAGCCAAATTACCGGCGCTTACATGCGCCGCGCGATAGCCTAACTTCTTTATTGGAGGGTGCTGCGTTGCCTCAGAATGTCTGATCAGGTTGGGATGAACCCAGACAAAAGTCAGCACGTCTTTTTTTAATCGGGAATCGCCTCAAACAATTCAGTGCCGTTGTCATCGCTGGTAAGCCGGTGAATTTTCCACGGTCCGTTCACACCATCGCGGCAGGAGCCGTAGCGGAACGGCATCGTGCGGCCAACAACTGCGAACCGTAGATCATTGAACCACACGCACGTGCGCCCTGGAACGTGGTCCATCCGGTACAGAGCGGGAAACAGCGCGAAATGACGATAAGGTGCAAGCACGTCCGAGTTCCAGGCTGCTTCTGCTAAATCCCTATCGGCGTCTACGGCGCCATAGCGAAGCACCGGCTGCCACTGCGCATCTTTGACCGGCCGGTAAGAGGCGCTCAAGCTCCGAAACCAGGAGGCATCTGCCGGCGACTGTGGCGTTGTCTCCTTGCGCAGCAGACTGACGTATGCGAGGTGATAGCCGTGCGGTTGCTCCAGCACGACCATCCAATTGAACGGCGATAACGGCTGGGGAATTGCGTGGGCCTGCGCGGATTCGAGACGATGCGCAGCGATATATGCATTGCCCACCGCGACCGCGCGTCGGTGTAAAATCGCCTGAAATCCGACGTAGGCCGTGAGGACGGCAAGTCCTATCACTGCCGGTGCCCGCGTAACTTTCCAGCGCATCGAAGCGATAAGGCCCGCGACAATGATTGCAGTGAAAAACGGATCGATGATGAAGGTTGTCGCAATCTGCGCGCGCCACATCGAGAAGGGCGCGAAGATCATAGTCCCGAACGCGTTGATCACGTCCCCCGCGATATGAATCCCAATGCCGAGCGCGCAGACACCCACGAATGCCGTGACGGAATATCTTCGCCGCACAATCACCATGAAAAGAAACGCAAGGCCAAGCGCCCATATCGGTAGCAAGATCACTGAGTGCGTGATACCTCGATGTAGAGCGAGGTAAGTGAGCGGGTTTACAAAGCTCATGATGAAGTCGGAATCCGGAAACGCCGCCGCCCAGAACCCGATCCACATGCGCAGGCGACGCGGAAGCTGATCCGTCCGTGGCGCTTTGGGTTCGGTCGCGCGTGCGAGCAACGCGCCGGAAAGAGCATGAGTGAGAGTGTCCATGTCCCGGTTTTGGCACTCCGATAGTTTCGGCTTCTTCAGGGTCGATTAGCGGACCGTAGCATGAGGGATGTCTAGTGTCGTGACCCAGAAGTTCGCGACATAATTCTCCCTCCACTCCGCCCAAAAATCTCCCCGTTCCCCCTCTTTTCCAAATTTTCCAAAGAGGGGTTAGAATCCTGGAGCGAAACTCCCCCCTTGAAAAAAGGGGAGATAGAGGGGGATTCGAGTGCGGCTTTCAACCATTGCTATGGCTTGGAGTTTTTAAATGAACTTCTGAGACACCACACTAGCGATACGATCAATGCACGATTCCATTCCAGCATTCAGGCATCGAACCTTATTTGTTAATGTGTGTCGCATAAAGAAACGAGTCATTCTTCCGCCCGGTTTTATGCGGCGCCGTTTCGGCTTCAACCCCCTGCTCGGAGGTCCCCAGAGCTGCTTCCTGTGCGAACGACACTTCTTGTAATGTCGAACGTAGTGCGAGCCGAGCTTCGCGGACCAGTAACAAACTGCCGTAGAGCAATGCGCAGGCCCCGGTGAAGCCCACCACTACGGGTAACGAACTGTATTGCCACTGTAGCAGCGCAACAACGCCCACCAGTATGCTCGTCCCCACCAAGAGTCCGACGGCGCTGTACAGCGCCGTCATCGCTGAGCGAAGAAGAACCGCACGCGCGGATAGTTGAGCTAGCTGGTCCGCAAGGCGTTTGCGTTTGGCTGCCTTGCTCTCAGTTGAAACCGCGCCGCTCTCGGGCAAAAGTTGTAATCGCTCAACTTCGGCCGCGAGAGCTCGGACGCGATCTACGGTTCGACCGACCCGGTTTGAAGTAGAGAGGACCAGCACGCCCGAGGCTGAGATTAGCACCGCCGGCGTAATCATCGCTCCCAAAATTTCAGAGGACACAGGAATTGCAGTCATCGTTTAGACTCAAATCCGGATTGTTAGGGGTTGAGCGAGCAAACCGTCACTGCTTGTCTTTTACCCCTACCCATTGCGACAAAAACCAACCGGTGCTCATCAGAAACGCGACCGACCCAATCAGCACAAACCACGTTCGCTTTGCCATTTTGTTGTCTCCTTATTTTCAATTCTCGCTACCACTGGTGTGGTCTCTCCTAAGCTCGTTGAATAATTCGAACGTCATTCCGGCCGAGTAGGGCGACCGGCCGGTCGCCCAGAGCGCGAGTCGAAATCCAGGAATCTACGGTCTCCTGTCATGCCCGCCTCCGCGGGCATGACGAGTGGAGCGACTTATTAAATGAACTTCGGGACCAGGACAATAGCTTACGGCAGTGGGGAGGGCCGTTAGCCCCTCCCCCTCGTAGTATTCAGGAAACACTCACTCTCCGCCGATTCGTTGCATCCGCTGGCGTTGCAGCTGATCTTTCTGAGACCTGATTTCGTCGGCTCCCAAGGGATCATGGTCACACGAGCCATAGTAGTCGATGATGTCGCCTTCGCTGGGATCCTTAAGAACAGGACGATCCGAAGCCAAAGTGTTCTCGCGAATGGCAGGGAAGGTTAAATGACAGTAACTACCCGGCGTGAGCACTTGGTTGGA
>DASQUN010000616.1:0-4290 GCA_035641275.1 Candidatus Udaeobacter sp.
CTCACCACCGCCACTTTGAGGTCCAACCAGGATTGTTTGAATCGGGAAAAACGAGCTAATCCGAGCGCTACATAGCCGAAGGCAATCAATCCTGCAACGAGCGCAGAATAGAAGAAGACGCGGGGTAGCCATGACGCGCCCAGCAGGGCGCCAATAACGCCGAAATATTTGACATCACCCGCCCCTATCCAGCCACAGGCAAATGGAAGAATAAGCACCGCAATACCCACAGCAAATCCTGTAATGCTTTGAAACAACTGACCAACGCCCTGGGACGCGTTCAACACTACGCCGCAAAATAGCCCGCCGATGATAAGCCAGTTCGGGATTCTTCGGATTCTTAGATCGAAGAAGGCCGAGAGACCGCTCACAAAAAAAATAACCGTATCTGAAAGTGTCAAATCTTTAAAACGCTATTATTAATTTTCAAAGCGTACACGTCATCAAAAAACTTGTCAATGAAATTTTCGCCATTACTGCTGGCCGGAAGCAAAGCGCGTGGCCCAGTCGTGAAGAATCTCACGGCCGAGCCACGCTGTTCTCGAGATCAAAAGTCAAGAGGCTTAAGAAGAGGCGTCGCATGCTGAAGGACTACCAACGCAAGCCGTGACCCTGCTCCAGCCGCTAGCCAACTGATTGCCGATGTCGGTATTTTTAATCGCGACCCAGAACACCAAAGCTACCAGAACGACGATCAACGTGTACTCAACCAAACCTTGACCATCTTCCTCAACTAACAAACGTTTTAGAAGCTCCATGAATCGTTCACCCCCTTTCCTGTTTGAACTGACTCTAGTCCTAAACCCCGTGTCAACTAACATGCGCGGTTGAGAAAGCAGAATGCATGCCATCAAGGAACAAGCGCGGAATTTAAAGCAATTATCATTTTGCCTGACCAAAATTGCCCGTTTGGCTTGACAAATCTGACATCGAGCGTGAAGCTGGTGTCACAAAATGCACAATCAAATCCATTACTCTTTGGGCTAAGCAAGGCATCGGCCACTGCCGGCACCTTTTAGGAAGACAATGAAGCACGCGTATCTAATTGGCTTTTACCGAAACCTGCTCCGGAGCGTTGCCTCATCAGCGATTCAAAAGACACTTTGTAGCCGCCAGGAGGGAACAGGTACGCATTTTGCTACTACCCGGCATCAAGATGCGCGATTAGCGACAATCTCCACCTAAATTTTGAAACAGACCACATGGCAGGTCTGAGGGAAACAATTCGAGATGAATAACGACCAAAAAGATAACGTCCCGCTAAAAGTTCTGGTAATTGAAGATCATCCAGACCAGCGAGACCTTTTAGCTATCGTGCTTCAGCGCGAAGGATATCGGGTGATCACCGCAGCAAACGGCGTAGAAGCACTGGAAAAGCTTGAGACGGAAAATGTACAAATTGCTCTGTCTGATATTATGATGCCAAAGATGGACGGGTTTGAACTGATCAAGCGAATCCGGAGCAATGCCGCTCTAAAGAGCATCTACCTCATCCTCATCACCGCTAGAATTCAAGAAGGCGACCGCGTTAGGGGACTGGATCTCGGTGCCGACGACTACATTACTAAACCATTTTCGTTTTCCGAATTGCTCGCACGGATACGAGTGGGATCCCGAGTCGTCCAATACCAGCAACATCTCGAATATCAGACTCAGATCGATTCTCTTACTGGCCTTTTCAATCGCCGTGCCTTTGAAAAGAAAATCCACCAAGAGTTTGAGCGCTCGAAGCGATATCACAACCCTTTGTCCTTGCTAATCTTGGACATCGATAACTTCAAAATGATTAACGATACTTATGGCCACCACGGTGGCGATGCCGCTCTCGTAAAAATATCCGAGACTTTTCGCGAGAAGACTCGGCAGAGCGATTTTCCCTCTAGATATGGCGGCGAAGAATTCGTCCTCGTTTTGCCGGAGACGGACCAAGAAAGCGCGCTTCAAGTCGCGGGCAAAATTCACGAGGCGATTCGCTCCTGCGCTTTCGGCACTACCGCTCGCCCTTTTACTCTGACGGTGAGCATCGGCGTAAGCTCAACCTCTGCGAAATTTTATTCCGACTGGCGAGAACTGCTGGACGACGCCGATCGGGCGCTGTATGTTGCAAAGAATTCGGGCAAAGATCGTATTGAAATCTGGGAATCCGAAAAAAAAACTAGCCCGATTCAAGCCTCCGCGCATCCCTGATTGAAATGTCGTCACGAGACCTAATCCTTACGGCTATACTGTTCATCGGCTTGGCCGTAGGGACACCCCTGTTGGCCAGCGAGAACTATCTAAGATCGGTTTTCCAGGCTGCTCAACCTCGCGACGCAACGATTCAACGCCAGGTAACAAAACCTCCGCAAAAGGATGTTATCTCCAGCCGATTCGATTCACTGACAACATTGTTGGCCGGGAACAGAGAATTACTCGTCTACGGGGGTATCGCGTCTTTTGGGATTCTTATGATGGGACTGGCCATCGGCAATGTCTCGTCAAATTCCAAAAGTAAAACAGCCGAACAACTCGAACTGCTTAAACAGGAAAAAGAAAAAGCAGAAAATCTTGCCAAACTGAAATCAGAGTTCTTAAATCAAGTGTCTCACGAGCTACGAACGCCACTGGCGGTTATCATCGGTTATATCGAATGCATTACGGACGGGCTGTATGGCGAAATAGAAACGAAGCACCAGGAGATTCTCCAAGTCGTCGCCAAGCAATCAACGCATCTCAAAAATATGATCGACCAGATCCTGATATACTCGCGCTTGGAGGCGGGTAAGCAGCCACTCCGAATCGAGGATCTACAATTGACCAAGATCGTCAATGAGCTGAGAGAAACTTTCGAATTTCTTTGCCGGCAGAAAGGCATCGATCTTCGTTGGGAGCTCCCAAGAGAACCGATGCCGATCCGCAGTGACGCCGTTCGGTTAAAAGAGGTTGTAAGCAATCTTCTGCAAAACGCGGTCAAGTACACCGACCATGGATCGATCACTGTGCTTGTGGCGTCACTTCCATCTACCGATTCCGTCACGGTCGAGGTGAAAGACAGTGGGATGGGAATTTCTGAACATCATCTGACAGGCATCTTTGAACCGTTCATGCAGGCCCACAAAACATCTTCTGAAAACTCGCGCGGCGGCATCGGATTGGGTCTGAGTATCGTAAAAAAACATCTCGATCAATTGAGGGGAACCATTGCCGTTGAAAGTGAACTCGGCAAAGGTTCCACCTTCAGGGTCGTTCTTCCGAAAAACTACGAGAAGCAGAAATCACGAGCGAGTCAGTTGATTGCTCTGATAAGACGAAAGCCCTCTGGCGAGCATCCGATCTTCAAACCGGGCGCGGAAGCGAGAGGACAACAAGCCGCAAACACTAGCCACGCGATTGGTTAATTTCACTCCGTAAGGCATATTTTCGCCGATATTCGTACAGAACCAGGTAATGGTTACCGACGGCCCAATGGCATCGTCCCGGGTGACCGCGATTTTAGGGGTCATGTTGCCCACCATCGGCAACGTGGTTTTTGTCGCGCTATTCTTTGTTCTAACCTTCAATTCCGGCCGGGGACTGCTTGCCGACGGGGATACAGGGTACCACATTCGTACTGGTGAACTAATTTTACAAACCTGGCGCGTGCCGAAAGAAGACGTTTATTCATTCCACTCTCCCCCACTGCAATGGACGGCCCACGAGTGGATGGCGGAAATCATCATGGCAGCAATCTTCAAAGTCTCGGATTTGACGGGCGTCGTCGTCTTCTTCGCTTTTCTGCTCGCAATAACGCACTGGCTGCTTTATCAAACGCTGCGAACAAGATCTAACGACATTCTGCTGTGCACGTTCATTACCATACTCGCGACAGCCACTTCGTCAAGTCACTGGCTAGCACGTCCACATGCCTTTTCGTTGCTGCTAACCGTCATCTGGTGCCATTGCTTGGATCGCTTTCAGTATAGACACGACCGCACATTGATCTATTTGCCACTTATCATGTTGCTTTGGGTCAATCTCCACGGCGGCTATTTTTTCGGACTAATCTTGCTCGTAATTTACCTTGCCGGTAACGTCGTCTACTCACTTGTCGGGCGCCCCGACCAGATACGGCAATATCGAATGAAAGCGAAATCGCTGCTTCTAGTTCTTGTCGCGACCGTCGGCATCTGCATAATTAACCCTCACGGATTCGAAATCCTATGGTTTCCTATCCGGGTTACATCCGATCGTTTTGTGATGGACCGCGTCACGGAGTTCATGTCGCCCAACTTCCATGAAGCCTTGCCCTTCAAGTACATGTTTTTGACAGCC
>DASQUN010000617.1:0-11192 GCA_035641275.1 Candidatus Udaeobacter sp.
CGCTCGTCCCAACTCCACCCCTTCACTAGATCCCAGGCGGCCTCCAAACAATCCGAATCGTAAAAAATTCCCTTAATGAGCGCCGGCAGGGCAGGCATGAGTTCCGGCGGCTGGCTATCCGCTGAGCGCACTTCCATATAGCGCTTGATCCGAGTTTCGGGAAATAAAGTCGTGAGATGGTCATTCCAGTCCTCGATGGTGGCCCGCTCGCCCTTGTGGCCATGCTCAAGAAACTGGCGAAACGTAAGGTCGGTCATATCGATGTAATCATGGTGGCGGACGATAAAGTACATGGGAACGTCGAGCGCGTAATCCACATAGTGGGCGAAGGATACCTCCGGTAAGAAAGCGAACCTCAGCAGGCCGCTCCGATTTTTGTCGGTGTCCGTCCAGATGTGCTCGCGGAAGCTCCGATAGCCATTGAGTTGCCCCTCACAAATCGGCGAGTTGGCGAACATGGCAATAACAATCGGCGCAAGCCCCATGCCGGTGCGGAATTTCGCCATGGCGTCTTTTTCGTCGCTGTAGTCGATGTTGGCCTGCACCGTAGCGGTTTGTTTCATCATGCGCTGACCGAGGCGTCCGACCTTGGGCATGTACGGCGCCATGATGCGATAACGCTTCTTCGGAACCCATTCGATCTCTTCCAACCGGCTCACCGGTTGCATGCCGAGGCCCAGAAAGACGACATCCAATGGCTCCGTGACCTCTAATAACTCGCGGATGTGCTGGGTAAACTCAGCATTGGTACAATGAATGCTCTCGCAGGGCTCGCCGCTCAGCTCGATTTGTCCTCCGGGTTCGAGGGTAATCTGCGCATTGTCACGGGCCAGCGCGATGATATGACCATCCTGCTCCTCGGGCTGCCAGTTAAATCGCTCACTCAATTCTTTAAGAATGTACTCGACGCCGCCGCGACCGAAGTAGGGAATCGCTTTGGCCGTAGTCCGGTTAATGCCGACCTTCTCGTACTCGGTTCCGACGCGCCAACGGTCGCGCGGCTTTCCGGCGCTGTGGAAAAAGGCTTCCAGCTCTTCTGCTTTTTCAATGATGACCGACATGGTTGCGGATATGTTGCTGGTAAGGCGGGTGGATGACCCCTTTTTCAGTAATAATCGCCGATACCAAGTCTTGCGATGTCACGTCGAACGCCGGATTCAGTATCTTCATACCCTTGGGCGCGAGCGCCCGGCCGAAGATATGCGAGACCTCTTTTGCATTCCTTTGCTCGATGGGAATATCCTTTCCGGATTTGCACTGAAGATCAATGGAGGAAGTGGGCCCCGCAACGTAGAATGGAATTCCATGCCTTTTCGCCAATACAGCAATTCCGTAGGTGCCAATTTTGTTGGCGACATCGCCGTTGGCGGCGACCCGATCGCAACCCACGACCACCGCATCGACCAGCCCGTTTTGCATTAAGTACCCCGCCATACTGTCCGTCACTAACGTGGCGGGGATTTTTTCTTTCTTAAGCTCCCAGGCGGTTAAGCGCGCGCCCTGCAAAAACGGCCGTGTCTCGTTGACCCACACCTCAACCGGTTTTCCTGATTCCTTCAAGGCGCGAATCACGCCGAGCGCCGTTCCGTACCCGGCAGTCGCCAGCGCGCCGGCATTACAGTGGGTCATCACTTGCCGGGCATCGCGCAAGAGGGCTGCGCCGAACTTGCCCAATTGTTTATTAGCGGCGATATCTTCTTTATAAATCTTTTGGGCTTCGTCTTTAAGTAGCTGTTTGACGGCGGCAATCCCTCGTCTGCGGCTTTCCCTATAGACCGTCCGCATTCGCTCGAGGGCCCAGAACAGATTCACCGCGGTGGGTCGAGTTTTGGAAAGGGCCAGCAGAACGCGCTCAAATTCGCGGTCGAAGCTCTGCTCGCGCGCTTTCGACGCGCCCAGAGCCACACCCATGGCAGCTGCGACGCCAATCGCCGGCGCCCCACGGATCACCATGTCGCAGATCGCTCGCGCCACTTCCTGATAGCTCCGGCATACCCGATACACTTCTTTGTTAGGCAGCACCCGCTGATCAAGTAATATGACTCGATCGTTTTTCCATTCGATCGTTTTTACCGCCATGAGAATGTTCCCATTTTTGAGAAGATTGAGTATATTAGGCGTCGGAAGGAAGCGTCAAGGGCTGCTTGTGGATTTCTACCACTTCGTCGGTTACCTTTCCGGCCTCCTGATCATCAAACCCGATATGGAACCGACATCGCTGTTCCGGACCGCCGGTCTGGTGCATTTTCTCGACGCGATTTTGTGTCGCGTGATTGCAGGCCACAGCGGACGGGGAAAGAATCTCTGGATGATTGCAGGGCTGTTCTTGGGAATTTGGGCTCTGGGAACGCTCTTCCTGCTGCCGATCAAAACACGCGAAAGCAGTTAACGAGCCCGCCCGCGTTGGCACCGCATAAACGAACCCTGAGCACCGATGTTTCCCGTTCAGTCATTTGACCTACCGGTCCTCAGCGATCACATGCGCCAGGCCATGTTCCTTCGTATGGGTGATCGATAGAACCCACCGACGAATGCCGAGTTGCTGCGCCAGTTCCGCCGTCGTATGGTGCAAAACAATTTCCGGCTTGCCGCTTTCCGCGCGCGCCACTTCGATATCCAGCCAGCGCACCTTGGCGCCCCAACCTCTTCCGAGCGCTTTCATCACCGCCTCCTTGGCAGCGAATCGGCCCGCATAGCTCTCGTACTTGCCGCGCTGCTTTTTCTCGCAATATTGAATTTCCTGTTCCGTAAACACCCGCTCACGAAAGCGTTGGCCAGTTCGACGGTCCTCCAGGGCCTCCCGGATTCGCCCGACTTCCACCATATCTACACCGGCGCCGATAATCATGACTCAAACCTAGCCGCTCCAATAACCGCCTGTCAACGGAACCCATGCAATATGACTGACTGCACGGGCTCTGTTGCGAATAGTGAAATAAGCCCGCTGAGAGGCACCGGCCCTTCCAGCCGAAAACCCTTTTCCCGAGATAAGCACATACGCTTTTTCCAGCGAAGGTCATTACACGTTGACTGGGAGATCTCGTTCGCGTAAGTTTCTGAGCAAAGGAGAATTGCCATGGTGTTGCGAAGAATCATTTCGGTTCTATTGTTTACTTTGCTGTTAAATGTTCCGCTCGCCTGGGCGCAAAAGGGGACCATCAAGATCGCCGTTCAGGCGCCGCTCTCCGGCGAACAGGCCGCTCTAGGGGAGCATATCAAACTCGGCGCGCAGTTAGCGGCCGAGGAGGCGGCAAAATCGTTCAAGACGCTGGGTTTCGACGTCGTATTGGTTCCCTACGACGATCAAGCGAAACCTGAGGTCGGCGTAGCCAACGCGCGCAACATCGTCGCCGATCCGGATGTCCTGGTACTGGTGGGTCATTTTAATTCCGGCGTCGCCCTTCCCGCGTCGGAGGTATATAAGGATGCCATGCTGGTGATGATCTCGCCGGCCAATACCGCCACGGAAATAACCGATCGCGGTTATCCCAATGTGAATCGCGTCTGCGGAAGAGACGACGTTCAGGGACCCGTAGGAGCGCGCTTTGCAGCTCAAGACCTCAAGCTCAAATCGGTCTACATCATTCATGACAAAACCCTCTATGGCCAGGGTGTGGCGGACAACTTTCGCAGCGAGGCCAATAAGCTCGGATTGAAAGTTTTGGGTTACGATGGCACCGAGGAGCGCGCGAATTTCGCGCCCGTGATTATTCCGATGAAGGCGAAGAACCCCGATCTCGTTTATTTCGGCGGCATTTATCACCAAGGGGGACTTCTACTCAAACAAATGCGCGAAAAGGGAGTCAAGGCGGCGTTCATGGGCCCGGACGGCTTGGACTCTTCGGAGATGGTAAAAATTACTGGGGCTCAGGTGGTCGGCAGTTATTATACGACCGTTGCCGGACCGCCGGATGCCTACCCGGAGTCGGCGGCCTTCGCCAAGAGATTCAAACAGCGCTTCGGCAAGGAAGTGGAATCTTTTGCCATGTACGGCTATGACGCGGCCCTAGTCGGCATCAGGGCGATCGAGCAGACACTGCAGGCGAACGGCGGCAAAAAACCAAGCCGAGCGGAGGTGTCGGCTGCCGTGAGAAAATTAAAGAATTTCAAAGGCGTCACCGGTGCCATCGTGTTCGACAACAAAGGCGACCCGGTGAAAGCCAAATACTTCGTGCTCCAGTTCGAAAAGAGAAGCTATCCCGGCAAAGTCGTCAAAGTGATCGAGCAGCAAGCGCCCCAAGCGCTAGCTCGTAAGTGATGCATCGACGGTGTCGCTGTTCCTGAACCTCCTAGCCGGATTATTCATGCTCCAAGGAAAAACTACGACACCGTGTCGATCAACCATTGCTGCCAGGCCCGGGCTGTTGTAATTAGCATGAGGCTGGCGCGGGCGGCCTTGGAACCGCGGACCCGCCGGGTGTGGTTCGACGAGCCGCGCACCACTCTGAGCCAGTAGAAGAGCGGCCGGGAAGGCTTGTCCCTGAGCACCACTTTCGGAGAAAATCCGGGCTAGCACCCTGTCCTTGCCGGAGCGATCCGTTCTGACAGTCTCAATCTAAATCCATGAGAAAGAAAATACGCATCGCCATTCTGTTCGGCGGAAAGTCCGCCGAGCATGAGATTTCACTCATCTCGGCCAGGAATATCGTCGAGGCGATGGATAAAGAGAAGTACGAGATCGTTTCCATCGGGATCGACAAGCAAGGTCGGTGGTTCTTCGATGAAGGACAACGACTGTTGGGTGGCGGGGGACAAGCTGAAGCCAGGCTGACCCGGCGAAGCCGTTCCACGGCCGTCGTGCCCGGGGCTAAAGAGTCACCGATGATCCAAATTTCTCCACGCCGCGCGTTAGGAAAAGTAGATGTCGCCTTTCCGATACTCCATGGTCCCTTCGGTGAAGACGGCACGGTTCAGGGTCTGTTGAAGCTCGCCGACGTTCCCTTTGTCGGCGCGGGAGTCCTCGGTTCCGCTGTCGGCATGGACAAGGACGTGATGAAACGACTGCTTCGAGATGCGGAAATTCCCATTGCGAAGTTCTTGGCCTTCGAGCATGCGGCGCAGGAAGAGATCCATTTCGCCAACATCAAGCGAGTTCTCGGACTTCCGGTTTTCGTCAAGCCGGCAAATCTCGGCTCCTCTGTCGGTATTAGCAAAGTGACTCATCGTAACCAATTCACCGGCGCCATCAGGGAAGCTTTTCGTTACGACAATAAGATTCTGATCGAAGAGAGTATTCGCGGCCGTGAAATCGAATGTTCTGTTCTCGGGAACGAGCACCCAATCGCCTCACTCCCTGGGGAAATTATTACCCGGCATGATTTTTATTCTTATGACGCCAAATACATCGACGAGAAGGGCGCTCAGCTGGTGATTCCGGCCGAGCTTCCGGAATCGATCACGAAGAAGATCCAGGAATTCGCCATCCGGTCCTTCAAAGTTCTTTGCTGCGAGGGCATGGCGCGGATGGATTTTTTTCTGCGCAATCAACGCGAAATTTTTGTCAACGAGATCAACACCATTCCGGGCTTCACCAAGATCAGTATGTACCCGAAACTCTGGGAAGCCAGCGGCATCACCTATGCCGATCTCATCGACCGACTGATTCGGCTTGCCTTGGAACGATTCCGGCGAGAAAAGAATTTAAAAACTTCCATCTAACGCCGGACACCTCAGTCGGGGCGGCGGCAGAAATGATCCTGAACCGGAAGAAATGCTCTTGCCATCGAGAGCGGCACGCGTGGCGCTACCGACAGGCGCGGTCGCGCGTGCCGCCAATCAACGCGAGCCAGCTTTTCAATCCATCTGCCGTCTTAAAAAAGTCGGGATGTCGTATTTGTCATCCTCTTCCGAATTCGAGTTGACCTGAAAGCTTGACTTGCTTAGGCTCACCGTCTCAACTTCGTCACTGCCTTGCTTTTTCCGCTGCCAAGTCGGTGTATCTAGATCATCCACGATGGTACCCAGGTGAACGACTTTCTTGTTCTTCTGACTCGCGTTGACGGTATAGGGTACGTTTGCGGGAGCCGGCTTGCGCTCTTCTTTAACTTCGCCGAAACCGGTGGCGATGACCGTGATCCGGATCTGGTCGATGATGCTGTCGTCGATAACGGCGCCGAAGATGATGTTGGCATCATCATGGGCTTCTTCCTGGATCATGGAGGCGGCCTCATTGACCTCATGCAAGCAAAGATCCGATCCGCCGGTGATGTTGATCAAAACACCCCGTGCGCCTTGGATCGAGATATCTTCGAGCAGCGGGCTTGAGATGGCTTTCTGTGCCGCTTCGATGGCGCGATGCTCGCCGGAGGCCGACGCAGCTCCCATCAGAGCCAACCCCATTTCCGCCATGACCGTTCGCACGTCGGCAAAATCAAGATTGATCAGACCCGGTGTGATGATTAGATCCGATATGCCGCGTACCGCCTGGAGCAACACATCATCGGCTTTGTGGAACGCCTCCAGCATCGTCGTGGTTTTCGCGGCGATGCTGAGTAAGCGTTGGTTGGGGATGACGATCAAGGTATCGACGCTGTGTTTCAATTCCTCGATCCCGTCGTCTGCCTGATGCATTCTCTTCTTGCCTTCGAAGATAAACGGCTTGGTGACCACGCCGACGGTGAGTGCCCCGACTTCGCGAGCCAAACGGGCCACCACCGGCGCGCCGCCTGTGCCCGTGCCGCCTCCCATACCGGCGGTGATAAAAATCATATCAGAACCGCTGAGATATTCCTTGATGGCTTCTTCGTCCTCCAGCGCCGCCCGTCGGCCGATCTCTGGATTCGCGCCGGCGCCGAGCCCTTTCGTCACCGTCGACCCCAGCTGGATCCGTACCGGCGCCCGGCTCGCTTCCAGCGACTGGGCATCGGTATTCGCGACCATGAAATCAACGCCGCTCAATTTGGCACTGATCATGGTGTTCACCGCGTTGCTTCCACCACCGCCGATGCCGATGACCTTTATGCGGGCCTTAAGATTCCCTTGTTCCACGATCTCAAACATAAACGCTCCTCCTTCAGATAAGATTCGATAGATTTGTTTTCAGCTTAAAAGAACTCATTAAACCAATCCGACATACGGTGTTTGACTTTGGAAAAAATGTGATCGTCGCGGATGCGGAAGAAATTGCGCTCCTGCCGCTTCATACCGTAGAGCACCAAGCCGACTCCGGTGGCGTAAACGGGGCTAGAAATGACATCCACCAATCCGCTGATGTGACTGGGGATGCCGAGTCTCACGGGAATACCGAAGATCTGCTCGGCCATCTCGATGCCGCCCGGCAGAAGCATGGAGCCGCCGGTCATCACCACGCCTGAGGCCAACACGCCTTCAAAGCCCGATTTTTCGATCTCGCGCTGTACCAACTGAAAGACTTCATCCAGGCGGGGCTCGATGATCTCACAGAGAATCTGCCTGGACACGCTCCCCGGAGGCTTACCGGCCGCGCTCGGCACTTCGACTCGCTCATCTTCCGCCACCATCGATGCCTTGGCGAAGCCGTAACGTTGCTTGATCCGCTCCGCGTCGCCGAAAGGCGTGCGTAAACCGGCGGCGATATCGCCGGTGACGTGATTGCCCCCGATGCCGAGGACGGCGGTATGCTTCACGCTGCCGTCATGGAAAACCGCGATGTCCGTCGTGCCGCCACCCATATCGACGAGCGCAACACCCAAATCGCGCTCCTGATCGCTGAGGACCGCTTCCGCAGAGGCCAAGGGTTCCAAGACAATGTCGGCCACGTTAAGACCCGTGCGATTGCAGCACTTAATGATGTTCTGCGCCGAGGTCACCGCCCCGGTGACAATGTGCACTTTCGCCTCGAGCCGAACGCCCGACATCCCCAATGGCTCTTTGATGCCGTCTTGATCGTCGATGATGTAGTCCTGCGGCAGGACGTGGAGCACTTCGCGATCCATGGGAATGGCAACGGCTTTCGCTGCATCGATGACCCGATCGAGATCCCGTTGAGTGACCTCTTTGTTTTTGACAGCCACAATGCCGTGACTGTTGAATCCTTTGATGTGACCGCCGGCGATCCCGGTAAAAATAGTGTGAATCTCACAGCCCGCCATCAGCTCCGCTTCCTCCACCGCTTTCTTAATGGAGTTCACCGTGCTCTCGATATTGATGACTACACCCTTGCGCAGGCCTTGCGAAGAATGCGATCCCACGCCGATCACTTCCACGCCATGTTCGGTCATCTCACCGACAACGGCACAGACTTTTGATGTCCCGATATCCAAACCCACTACGATGCTGTGCTTCTTCGCCATAACGTTCTAACCGCTTAAATTCGTTTGCTCCTCTGACTCACGGTCGAACTCGCCTTACGCGGGCCACCACCTGATCCCGAAAACTGACATCTAGCGATGCTAATCGGTCTTCGTTCCCCTTCCAAAGCTGTAATACGTGATCCAATCGTTTTAACTTCTCATCCCAGTCGCCCCAGCCCATCTGCAGGCCAACGGGATAGGCCGTGGTATAGAGAACCAGTCGATCCGGAGCAGCGAAATGAATCTCCGACAGCGTGCGCGAGTCCGTAGCCATTAAATCGGCCAATCGGACTGCATCCTGAATTCTCTTGCGGCTGGCAGCGCTTGAGTTGCCGAGTTCCTCAGGCCGAAGACCCGTGAGCAATGGGAATTTGACACTTTCGCCCGCTCCGACTTCTTTAAACACCGCGCCATCCGAGTCCACATAGTAGAGCTTTCCCAGCGCCGCGATCGCTTTGGGAGTGCGCTCCTCTACCTCGATCACCACGCGACGAGGAAATTCCCGACGCACCAATACGCGGCGCACCCAAGGATGTTTCGCGACCTTCTTCTCAATGCCGGTGGGATCGATCTTCCACATATTCATACCGTGTTTCAGTCCCGCCATCGAAACGATCTCGCTACCGCCGACCTTGTCGCTCCCGCGCACCTGAATCTCGCGCACCGCGAAGTAAGGATTCTCGACGACAAACGCTCGCGCCGAAGCGGCCGCGACCCTCAAGGGCTGACGCCAGCGGTAAGCGGCCATCCCCAAGGCGAGCAGAGTCGCGATGCTGGCTGTTAACCATAAACGACGGCGCCATAGCCTGCCATTGCGTTTCCGATTGTCTCTGCGATAAACGGATAGTTGCATCAGCTGTCCTCCGTTAGCTCGTTGACCACTCTCCCAGGAGTCGAACTTCCGGCAGCAGTTCGATGCCGGATTGTTTCCTTACTTCTGCCCGGGCGAGCTCCATGAGCTGGCGAACTTCCTCGGCCTTGGCACCGCCAAGATTAACGATGAAATTCCCGTGGCGCTCCGAAATCTGTGATTGACCGATTCTCTTACCCTTTAGGCCCGCCGCTTCGATCAATCTGCCGGCAAAGTCCCCCGGTGGATTGCGAAACATTGACCCGGAATTGGGATAACCGGACGGTTGGCTGCTTTTCCGTTTGGCGACCAATTCTCGAAGCTTGGAGCTGACTTCGGTCGGTTCTTCTTTGCGCAGGCGCAGGTGTACGTGAGTAACCACGGTTCCTGCCGGGAGATTCGAATCCCGGTAAGTGAAATTCATTTCGGCGCGAGAGAAACGAAGCGCTTTGCCGTCCAGGGTCACACCGAGAACTTCTTCCACGACCTTCTCGATCTCCGAGCCGTAGGCGCCGGCATTCATGACCAGCGCGCCCCCCACGCTTCCGGGAATGCCCTCGGCGAATTCCAGTCCGGCATAACCTTTTCGCGCCGCAGCACGGACCAATTGCGTTACCGCATAGGCGGCGCCGGCCTGAAGCCAAACCGTCTCCCCTTGTTCTCGCCACTCGAGTTTTCGGAAATCGCCGATCAAACGAACCACCGCGCCGCGCACGCCGCGATCACTGATCAAAACATTGCTGCCGTTGCCCAAAAGACAGACAGCCGTCCCACTTGCATGCAGAGCCGGCAGGACCCGAGCCAACGCTTCGTCGGTTTCGACCTCGAGGAGAAGGTCTGCCGGACCGCCGATCTTCATCGATGTGTAGCGCGCCAGCGGTTCGGAAACTTTCACCGTCAGGTCCGGGATAAGTTTCAGCTCCTGGGCTAAAAGTGTTTCGTCACCCTCTTTTCTCATTGGAAGCAGCATAGAATCATGGGTGCGATGGAGGGATGGAGTGACGGCGAAGACGCCATCTTCCAGCACTCCAATGCTCCAGTATTCCAACACTCCATTACTTTATTATTCCGCCCGCTCATTTCAGGGCCTCGACCAACGCTTCGCCGACTTTGTCGATATCGCCAGCGCCGAGCGTCAGCACGACATCTCCGGGATTGAGTTTTTTCCTGACCTGCTCGACAATTTGTTTCTTGTCCGCAATAAGCTCCACTTCCATGTGTCCTCTTCTCTTGATCGCCTGATACAGCGCTTCGCTCGTCACTCCCGGGATCGGGTCTTCCTCCGCAGCATAAATCTCCGTCAGAACGAGCCGGTCCGCCCCCTCAAAGGCGGTTAAGAATTCATTGAACAGGTCGCGTGTGCGACTGAAGCGATGCGGCTGGAAGATCACCGTTAAGGATCGCTTCCAACTGTCGCGAATCGCGCCGATCGTCGCCGCGATTTCCGCCGGATGATGACCGTAATCATCGATGACCATGATGCCTCGCGGCTCCCCTTTGATCTCGAAGCGCCGGTGGATGCCGGTAAAGCCATCCAGCGCCTCCGCGATATGAGAAAACGGAATTTCTAAGTCATAGCCAACGGTCACCGCTGCCAACGCATTGGTCGCGCTGTGGCGCCCCGGCAGATGAAGCCGCAACTTGCCCAACGGCTTTCCATGATGGAGGACGGTGAATTCGACGCCGGCCGGCTTCATTTGCAGATCTTGCGCGGAAAAATCCGCTTCCGAAGACAAACCATAGGTCGCGAAGCGTTTTCTTACCTTCGGCAACAAAGCTCGCACGTTCGCGTTATCCAGGCACAGTATCGCCAGGCCGTAAAAAGGAACTTTGTTGATGAAATCAAGGAAGCTTTCGTTTAACCTTTCCATCGTCTGATGGAAATCCATGTGCTCCCGATCGATGTTCGTGACGACGGCGATGGTGGGCGAAAGCAACAAGAAGCTGCCGTCGCTTTCGTCTGCCTCTGCAACGAGAATCTCTCCTTGACCCATTTTTGCGTTGCTGCCGAGCATCCGCACGCTTCCTCCGATGACCATGGTGGGATCCAGACCGGCGGTGCTTAGCACCCC
>DASQUN010000618.1:0-3250 GCA_035641275.1 Candidatus Udaeobacter sp.
CGCATCCAATTTATAGTGGCGGACACGGGGATTGGCATCGAAACAGAAAACTTGGTAAGAATATTCAACGAGTTTGAGCAGGTCAAAGAAGCCCACACGGGAGGATTTAACGGGGTAGGCCTCGGACTGAGCATCGTAAGAAAGTATCTCGACTTGATGCAAGGAGACATCCGGGTCGAAAGCAGGCCTGGACAAGGCTCGACCTTCACTTTTTCTCTTCCGCGTTCTGTTTCCCTCTCCTCATGAGACCACCCTTGTTACACGGCTCTTGACTTCGCCAGGCTGCAGCAGCTAGGAAAGGCGCACAAATTCAAAGACTCCCCTCGAGCCAACTAAGGGACTGTTTATGAACGGAGCTCTTTCAGGCATCAATATCATCGAAGCGGCCAGCTACGTGACCGGCCCGTTTGCTTCTCAGCTTTTGGCGGACATGGGTGCCAACGTCATTAAGATCGAAGAACCCAAAAGGGGCGATCCGTTTCGCGGCTGGGGCGACCGGAACTATTCCGCTACCTTTTGTAGCTTGAACCGAAACAAGAGAAGCGCGACGCTCGATCTGCGCACGGATGAAGGCCGGGAGATCATGCTGCAACTGGCGGCAAAGGCCGATGTCTTGATCGAGAATTTTCGTCCTGGGGTGATGGATAAACGAGGGTTAGGCTATGAAGGGGTTAAGGCTTTGAACCCCAGAATCGTCTACTGCTCCATTTCGGGTTTCGGACAAACCGGGCCGTATCGTGACATGCCGGGATATGACACCATAGGCCAAGCGCGAAGCGGCCTTCTCAGCTTGTTGACCGATGCGGGCAAACCGCAAGGGATGGGGATCTCTTTTTCTGACCATCTCACCGGTATGTATGCCTGTTATGGTATTTTGGCAGCGTTGGTAAACCGGCTGATGACGGGCGAGGGACAACGAGTCGAGACTTCATTGCTGAGGGCATCCGTGTCGTTTGTCAGCGAAAATGCGGCGCGCTTTTTCGAAACCGGTCACGTTCCGCGGCGAGCGCACAGGACTAAAACCGCCGGAGTGTTCGCCTTCATCGATAGGGAAGGGCTTCCCTTTGTGCTCCACCTGTCGTCACCGGATAAGTTTTGGCGCGGCCTGTTCGAAGTCGTCGGCAAGCCGGGGTGGGCGGACGATTCGCGTTTTCGCGACCGGAAAGGGCGCATCGAAAACCACGATATCCTATCAGAAATGTTACAGGCCATCTTCCGCGACGGAAATCGGGAAGATTGGTTGCGACGCTTACAAGAGAAAGATGTGCCGGCGGCACCGCTCAACACTTTGGATGAAGTGTTCGCGGACCCGCAGGTGCAGACTTACGGTTTTCCGAATGAAGTGGAGCATCCCAAGATGGGAAAAGTAAAAATGGTGGGGAACGCTGTCGATCTGAGCCGGACGCCCCCTAACATAGAGAGACCGCCGCCTATATTGGGAGAGCACACGGAAGAAGTTCTAAAGTCGCTCGGTTGTCGCGACCCTGATATCGCCAATTTCCGGAGCAAGGGAGTGATCTGAGCTCTCAAACGTTCGTGCAAAATTTTCTTCGTCCTTGATTGGAAGATGGGAGTAGTATAGAGACATTGATTCCCGCTACTCCATCACTCCATTTGTGCTCGTTTCTTTGTTTTGCGTTAAGCTGAAGCATGCGTCATCCCAGCCTAACCCCTTTGTCCCAGGATCACCATCACGGTCTGGCTTTAGCCCTACGATGCCGGAAACAGGCTTTGGGACAAATCAGGCCGGCGGGCCTGGAGGGATTGAGGCAAAGGGCAACGGAGTTTCGGAACTTTTTCACCAACCATCTCCTCGCTCATTTTCGCGCTGAAGAGGAGGCTTTGTTTCCAGACCTTCGAATAGAAGTGCCTGAAAGTCAGCCGATCATCGATCAACTCATTCGGGAACACGAACAGATTCGCTCGACGATGCCTCACCTAGAAGGCGAGTTTGGGTTGGGAAAAATCATATTTGATCTCGGCGATCTGTTAGAACGCCACATCCGGAAGGAAGAACGCGAGTTATTCCCACTCTTCGAAAACCACGTTGGAGTGAGGGAGGCGGAAGCGGCAGGTGAAGCGATCAAGAAGATTCTGGATTCAGCAAAGCCTTGAACCGTCCCGATAGAGCCGATTTGCTTCCTTACTATTCTGGTTCACTGATCTTGAGCAGAACGTGACGCCGATTTCTGGTGTACGGCCTCACCTGGCTCGGCCAACGTCCTTTCTCGACAGCTTGGTTCCAGGCTTCGCTGATTAACACGTTCGGATTTTCTAACTCATAGATGGCCGTGTATTTTGGCTCATTCTCAATCCGGATGGGTTTCCGCTCGCCGCCAATGTTCATTACCAGGTCTTGTCTTTCATATCTCTTGATCGAAAGAACCCCGGGAACCTGACTCAAGTAGGGAACATGCTCCTGGTCGTACACCTCATTGAAGATGGCTTCGTGTTCCGGATCGACATCCATGCTCGCGATCATGAGATATTTTGCTTTTCCAGCCATTATGGATCACTCGTTTCCGTGTTGTCTCCGAGGTTATAGTCTCAAGTTCCAAGAAAGTTGGCGATGTCCGGGGCGGGAGACTTAACCTCCACGACAATGGACTCCTCCAGACCTTCAACGCTATGAGGAACGCTCTCAGGGTGACGGCAGACGTCGCCGGGACCGAGTATGTAAACATCTCTGCCGACGGTCATCTTAACTCTGCCCTTAACAACGTAGGCGAGCGATTCGTGCGAGTGGACATGGAGAGGAGCTCCGACCCCTGGCTGATAATGAATTTCCAGGAGGGTCATTTCGTCGCCTTTGATCAAGGGTTTGACCAACAGTTCGCCATTCATCGGCTTGCCTTCGATGGTCTTCACGACCAACCCTTTGACTTCAGAGTTCTTGGATAGAATCATGATCTGCTCCTCTCGACTACTGACTCGCTTGACGTGTTTTCGGCAAGTGTCAATAAAAGCTATTGAACTCTATCGGCGCGCGCCGGACTTGTCAATTATCGAGAACGGGCTACCACTGTAGCGAAATGTTAGTCCTATTCTGTGTCTGTTGGTAGATCATTAATTGTAATTTATTAGGGAGGCGTGTTTTGCGTAAACATCGGCTCTGCGGTTCTTTAGCAGCGGTAATTTCTCTCTCACCTCAGCTACCATGGCAGGATCGAGTTCAACAACTTCCAATCCTTCGCGCTCACCCATCTCAGTAATCACGCGACCGAAGGGGTCGACGACCATGCTATGGCCG